>NZ_JBIVHR010000013.1:0-426 GCF_044749305.1 Pseudomonas sp. NPDC089534
GGCCCGGCAATTCCAGCAGGAACTGACCGACATGATCAAGGACATGGAACACAACCAGGACGACAAGACCGTCCTGCTCGACCGTCAGGGCCATGGCCCGGCGTCGGGTCCGCTGACCGACTTCGCCGCGCCGCCGCGCTTCGAGCAACTGGAAGAACGGATGATCTACGCCGCGCGCCTGCGCCCGGCGGAAGCCTTCAACATCAGCCTCAATTCGCTGGTGGCGGCGTCTTCCGAGCTGCTGTCGGAAGTGGTGCGGCTCAAGCACAGCGAAACCCGCGAGGACCTGTACGCGCTCAACGAGCGCCTGACCGCCGGGCTCAAGCTGTTCGAGGTGCGCGCCCTGCACAACGGCGCCGAGAGCAGTCAGGTGATGGCCGCCCGTTACGTGCTCTGCACCGTGGTCGTCGTAGCCGTCGTGAGCAG
>NZ_JBIVHR010000013.1:436-94392 GCF_044749305.1 Pseudomonas sp. NPDC089534
AGATGAGCCTGCTCAGCAGCTTCCACAACGAGACCTTCGGCGGCGAGAAGTTCTTCCAGCTGCTCGACCGGCTGTCGAAGAACCCGGTCAAGCACCTGCCGATGCTGGAGCTGATGTACCTGTGCCTG
Source organism: Pseudomonas sp. NPDC089534 (assembly GCF_044749305.1). NCBI lineage: Bacteria > Pseudomonadati > Pseudomonadota > Gammaproteobacteria > Pseudomonadales > Pseudomonadaceae > Pseudomonas > Pseudomonas sp. NPDC089534. The sequence continues at coordinate 565 of NZ_JBIVHR010000013.1, forward strand.
TCCCTCGGCTTCGAAGGCAAGTACCGGGTGCAGGCCCGCGGCATGCTGGAGCTCGAAGGCATCCGCGACGCCCTCTACCGGCAGATCCGCCAGCTGCGCGGCGACGTGCCGCGCGAGCTGTCGCCGCAGTGGGAAGGCCTGAACGACCAGCGCCGCAACCTGGTGCGCATCGTGCCGGCGTGGATGGTGGTGCTGTTCACCTTCGTCTGCCTGGTGATGATGTTCTCGGGGTTCGCCTGGGTGCTGGGCGAGCAGCGCGACACCGTTCTGCAACCTTATCAGCCGTTTGATCCGGCCGCGGCGGCGCCGCAGTCGCAGCCGTAAACAGGGACGTGTGATGAAAAAGTTTTTCAAGAAAGTCGGCGCCTTCCTGCGCCAGACCTGGGTCTGGACCCTGCTGCTGGTGCTGTTCGTGGCGCTGCTGGTGTGGTTCGTCGGGCCGTTGCTGGCGGTGGCCGACTATAAGTTCTGGGAAGGCTCGACCTCCCGCCTGCTGACCATCAGCGTGCTGTTCCTGATCTGGGGCCTGACCATGGTCTTCGTCAGCTGGCGCGCCGGGATCCGCAAGAAGGCCGTGGAAGAGACCGAAGACGGCCAGGACCGCATCCGTCGCGAAGAGCTGATCGACGAAGAGCAGAAGGAACTGAAGGCGCGCTTTCGTGATGCGCTGAAGACCCTCAAGACCTCGAGCCTGTACCGTGGCCGCAGCGAGCGCTGGCGCAACGACTTGCCGTGGTACCTGCTGATCGGCCCCCAGGGCAGCGGCAAGACCAGCCTGCTGGACTTCTCCGGGCTGGAATTCCCGATCAACAAGATCGACCGCAAGCTGACCCGCGACACCCTCGGCACCCGTCACTGCGACTGGTACTTCGCCGACCACGGCGTGCTGATCGACACCGCCGGGCGCTACATGAGCCAGCCGGACGCGGAAGTCGACGGCAGCGCCTGGACGACCCTGCTGGAGCTGCTGCGCAAGCGTCGCCGCGGCCGTCCGCTGAACGGCGTGCTTGTGACCATCCCGGTGGAGACCCTCACCGGCGGCAGCGAGCAGGACATCGAGACCCTGGCCCGCCAGGTGCGCGGCCGTCTGCAGGACGTGTACCAGAAGCTGCACGTCGATGTGCCGGTGTATCTGGTGCTGAGCAAGGCCGACAAGCTGCTGGGCTTCGACGAGTTCTTCGACCAGCTGACCCGCGAGGAAAGCGATCAGGTGCTGGGCACCAGCTTCCGCAAGGATCAGGTCGGCACCGACGTGACCGTGCTGCGCGGTGAATTCGAAGAGCTGCTGCGTCGCCTCAACAGCCAGGTGATCATGCGCATGCACTCCGAGCGCGACACCCAGCGCCGCGGCCGCATCCTCGACTTCCCGCACCAGCTCGGCCAGATCGGCGAGCGCATGTGCCTGTTCGTCGACATGGCGTTCACCGGCAACCGCTACCAGCGGGCCAGCCAACTGCGCGGTTTCTACCTGATCAGCGCCCCGCACCTGACCCAGGAAATGGACTCCGCCACCGCCGGCATCGGCGCCAGCCTGGGCATGAGCGCCGGCGTGCTGCCGACCCTGCGCAGCGGCCGTTCGCGGTTCATCCATCACCTGCTCAGCCGGGTGATCTTCCCCGAGGCCGACCTGGCGGGCCTCGACAAGCGCGAGCGCAGCCGCATCCACTGGGGCCAGCGTGCCCTGTACGTGGGCGCGCTGGGTGCATTGGCGCTGTTCGGCATGCTCTGGGCCGGCGGTTTCTCCGCCAACTACGAGCGCCTGGAAAACCTCCGGGCGCTGGCGCAGAACTGGACGCAGCAGCGCACCGCGCTGAGCCCGCGCGACGACGCGATGGGCGTGCTCAAGACCCTCGACACCAGCTACGCCGCGACCCAGGTGTTCCCGAAGAAGGGCGACGTGTCGTACCACGAGCGCTTCGGCCTGTATCAGGGCACCGACGTCAACCCGGTGGTCAAGGAAGCCTACGAGCGCGAGCTTGAGAAGCAACTGTTGCCGCGGGTCGCGACCCAGCTCGAAGGGCAGATCCGCGCCAACATGAAGGACCGCGAAAAGCTGATCAACAGCCTGCGCGCGTACCTGATGCTGAACATGAAGGATCGCCGCGACGCCGCGTGGCTCAAGGACTGGGTCGCCAATGACTGGTCGATGCGCTACTCCGGCAACACCGCGGTGCAGAACGGCCTGACCACGCACCTGGAGCGTCTGCTGCAACTGCCGTTCATCTACCCGCTCAACGAGCAACTGGTGACCCAGGCCCGTCAGGTGCTGCGCAGCGAATCCCTGGCCGCCGTGGTGTACCGCATGCTCCGCGAGCAGGCGCGCAACCTGCCGGACTACCGCTTCAGCCAGCACCTGGGCCCGCAGGGCTCGCTGTTCATCGGCACCGAGTACGTGATCCCGGGGTTCTACACCCTGCAGGGCTATCAGCAGTACTTCTCGGTGCAGGGCTCGGCGCTGGTCACCGACATCCTGCGTGACAACTGGGTGCTGGGCGAAGGCGCGGGCATCAGCGACATGGACCTGCGTCGCCTGATGGTCGAGCTGGAGCAGCTGTACTTCCGCGACTACGCCAACTACTGGAGCGAGGCCGTCGGCCAGGTGGCCCTGCCGCCGATCAACGACGCCGGCGAAGGCGCCGAGCAACTGGCGGGCCTGACCTCGGCCAACTCGCCGGTGCTGGCGCTGCTGTCGGAAGTGCGCGAGAACACCCGCTTCCCGGTGGTCGCCGAGCCGGTGGACGAAGCCGGCGACGCCGCCGATGCGCTGGCCGGGCAGAAGGGCAAGCTGGGCAAGGTCGGCAAGATCGCTTCCGCCGTGGCCGATAAGGCTTCCGCCATGAACGTGGCGAAGAACCTGCCGGACACCGCCAAGAAGTCCCTGCAACGCCGCTTCGAGCCGCTGCACCGTCTGCTGGACGACAACAACGGCCCGGCCGCCGACCTGACCCCGGCCCTCAACGCGTTGAACGACCTGCAACTGCAACTGGCCAGCCTGGCCCGTTCCAGCTCGCCGGAGCAAGCTTCGTTCGAAATGGCCAAGACCCGCATGAGCGGCCAGCGCGATGCGCTGACCAACCTGCGCAACGCCTCCGGCCGCCTGCCGCGTCCGCTCAGCGTGTGGTTCAACGTGCTGGCCGAGGACTCCTGGCGCCTGGTGCTCAACGACGCCTACCAGTACCTCAACGGCCGTTACCAGAACGAGCTGTACAGCGTGTACGGCAAGACCATCAGCAAGCGCTACCCGTTCAGCGCCACCAGCACCAGCGACGTGGCGATCAGCGATTTCCGCGACTTCTTCAAGGCCCAGGGCATCGTCGACCGCTTCTTCGACACCTACATGCGTCCGTTCGTCAGCGGCGATCCGGGCAACTACCGGATGCGCAGCGTCGACGGCCACAGCCTGCCGGTGTCCAAGGTCTACCTCGACCAGATGGCCGCGGCGCTGGTGATCCGCCAGAGCTTCTTCTCGGTCAACCCGGCCGAGCCGCAAGTGCAGTTCAAGCTGGAGCCGTACACCCTGGATCCGGCGGTCAGCCGCTCCGAGTTCAAGTTCGGCGACAAGGTCATGGAATACCGCCACGGCCCGATCCTGCCGATGTCCTTCAAGTGGCCGACCGACGCTGAAGACGGCCGCACCAGCCTGGTGATGGACAAGATGGCGGGCCGCCCGATCGGCATCGAGAAGAACACCGGCCCCTGGTCGCTGTTCCGCCTGTTCGACCTGATGCAGACGGAGTACCTGACCGGCCGCGACGTGCTGGTGCTGAAGGCTGACGTGGGCGGTCTGCGCGCCAACTACCTGCTGACCAGCCAGCGCACGCCGAACCCGTTCGACCTCAGCGTGCTGCGCACCTTCCGCATGCCGGTGCAGCTCTGATGCTGGTGGCCAGCCCTTGGCGCAGCGCGGCCCGCACCGACGCGGGCAAGGTGCGCTCGCGCAACGAGGACGCCTTCCTCGACTGTCCGCAGCAGGGGCTGTGGGCGGTCGCCGACGGCATGGGCGGGCACCAGGGCGGCGACGTCGCCAGCCAGCTGATCGTCGCCAGCCTCGCGGAATTGCCCCAGCAGGATGACTTCGACGAACGCCTCAAGGCCATCCGCCAGTGCCTGCACTGGCTCAACCGGCGTTTGGGGCAGGAGCTGACCGTCACCGCCGGGCGCCACGACAGCATCATGGGCAGCACCGTCGTGGCGCTGCTGGTGGAAGGCAACCGCGCGGCGTGCATCTGGGCCGGCGACAGCCGTTGCTACCTGTGGCGCGGGCAGCGTCTGTACCAGCTGTCGAAGGACCATTCGCTGCAGCAGCAACTGATCGACGAGCAGCAGATGAGCGCCGAACAGGCCGCCGCGCACCCGGCGGCCCAGGCGCTGACCCGGGCGGTTGGCGCCGCCGAACAGCTGACCCTGGATGTGCTGGAGCTTGAGGTGTATCCGGGCGACGTGTTCCTGCTGTGCAGCGACGGCCTCTACCAGGGCCTGAGCAGCGATGCGATGGGCAACGCCCTGAGCCTGAGCGCGCCGCACGTGGCGCTGGAGCGCCTGTTTGACGGCGCCCTGCGCGGCGCCGCGCGGGACAACCTGACCGCCGTGGTGGTGCGCCAATGAACGGGCTCGAATCCTCGGTCGACGACCTGCTGATGAGCGAAGAGCAGGCCAACAACCTGACCTACTTCGCCTTCGCCAAGTCCCACAAAGCAGAGCCTGCGCTGGCGCCGACCAAGGCCAGCATCGGCGAGCTGCCCCCGATCCTGGCGGGCCGCTACCACCTCGAGCGCCTGCTCGGGGCCGGCGGCATGGGCGCCGTCTACCGGGCGCGGGACCTTTTGCACGAGCAGTTCGGCGATCCCGACCCTTACATCGCGCTGAAGATCCTCGGCGAAGAATTCGCCGAATCGCCGGACGCCAGCGCCTTGCTCTACAGCGAGTTCGCCCTGACCCGGCGCCTGCGCCACGACAACGTGGTGCGCGTGCACACGTTCGAAGTGGACACCGACTGCCAGCGGGCCTTCATCACCATGGAACTCATGCGTGGCCTGACCCTGGACAAATTGCTCTGCGAGCGGCCCCTGGGCCTGCCGTGGAAAGAACTGCGCGACATCGCGCTGCCGCTGCTCGACACGCTGGCCTGCGCCCACCGCCGCGGCGTGCTGCACGGCGACATGAAACCGAGCAACGTGATGCTCAGCGAAGACGGCCTGCGCCTGTTCGACTTCGGCTTGGGCCAGGCCGAAGAGGGCGTGCTGCCCGGCCTGCCGCACCTGAGCCGCGAACGCTTCAACGCCTGGACACCGGGCTACGCCGCCCCCGAACTGCTGGAGGGCCGGCCGCTGTCGGCCAGCGCGGACGTGTACGGCGCCGCCTGCGTGATCTACGAACTGGCGGGCGGCAAACACCCGTTCCGCCGGCTGCCGTCGACCCAAGCCCGGGACGAAGGCCTGGACCGCGGCCTGGAGGCCCCGGACAACCTACCGAAACACTGCTGGCCCGCGCTGCGCACCGCGCTGGCCTTCGACGCGGCGCAGCGCACCGTCACTGCCCGCCAACTGCATGAAGCACTGAGCGTCGATCCGTCCTGGCTGCAGCGTCTGGCGCTGCGACGCCACGGATGACACTCGAACAGGGAGCCCTTTATGTTCAACCCCGCTAACGAAACCCACTTCAGCCTCACCGTCGAAGACTACGTGGGCGACCTGCAAGTGCTGTCGTTCACCGGCACCGAAGGCATCAGCCAGCCGTTCCGCTTCGACCTGGAACTGGTCAGCGAAAACCCCGACCTGGACCTGGAGCAGCTCCTGCACAAGCAGGCCTTCCTCGCCTTCGACCCGCAGGGCTCGGGCATCCACGGCCAGATCTACCGCGTCGCCCAGGGCGACGCCGGCAAGCGCCTGACCCGCTACAAGGTGTCGCTGGTGCCGCAGATGCAGTACCTGCATCACCGCACCAACCAGCGCATCTACCAGCAGATGTCGGTGCCGAAGATCATCGCGCTGATCCTCGACGAGCACGGCATCAAGGCCAACGCCTACAGCTTCCAGCTCAGCCAGAAGTGCCCGGACCGCGACTACTGCGTGCAGTACGACGAGACCGACCTGCACTTCATCCAGCGCCTGTGCGAGGAGGAGGGCATCCACTACCACTTCCAGCACAGCAAGAAGGGCCACCGGCTGGTGTTCGGCGACGACCAGACCGTGTTCCCCGACCTCGGCCAGCCGACCGCGTACGTGCAGGGCAGCGGCATGGTCGCCGAAGAGCCGGTGATCAAGGGCTTCAAGCTGCGCCTTGAAACCCGCACCGGCCGTGTCACCCGCCGCGACTACGACTTCGAGAAGCCGCGCCTGCAACTGGAGGCGGCCTACAAGCCCGACGGCGAAAGCACAGAGCCGGACCTGGAAGACTACGACTACCCGGGCCGCTTCCTCGACCGCGCGCGCGGCAAGTTCCTTAGCCAGCGCGCCCTCGAACGCCACCGCGCCGACTACCGCCAGGCCGAGGGCCGGGGCGACCAGACCAAACTGGTCAGCGGCCACTTCATGGCCTTGTCCGACCACCCGCGCAGCGAGTGGAACGACCTGTGGCTGCTCACCGAAATCGTCCACGAAGGCAAGCAGCCGCAAGTGCTCGAAGAGTCGGTGACCAGCGACACCACCGACAACAAGGACGACTTCCACCAGGGCTACCGCAACCGCTTCCTCGCCACCCCGTGGGACGTCTTCTACCGCCCGGCCCTGGAACACACCAAGCCCCGCGTGCTCGGCAGCCAGACCGCCACCGTCACCGGCCCCAAGGGCGAAGAGATCCACTGCGACCAGTACGGCCGCGTCAAAGTCCAGTTCCACTGGGACCGCGAAGGCCTGGCCGACGACAAGACCAGCTGCTGGCTGCGCGTCTCCAGCGCCTGGGCCGGCGACCGCTACGGCGCCATCTCCATCCCGCGCGTCGGTATGGAGGTGCTGGTCACCTTCCTTGAAGGCGACCCCGACCAACCGCTGGTCACCGGCTGCCTGTACCACAAGGAAAACCCGGTGCCCTACGCCCTGCCGGCGAACAAGACCCGCAGCGTCTTCAAGTCCCTCAGCTCCCCGGGCGGCGGCGGGTACAACGAACTGCGCATCGAAGACAAGAAAGGCGCCGAACAGATCTACATCCACGCCCAGCGCGACTGGGACGAAAACATCGAACACGACCAGAAGATCCGCGTCGGCAATGAACGCCACGACACTGTGGTGAAGAACACCTACACCGAAGTGAAGGCTGAAGAGCACCGCACAACCATCGCTGACCGCAAGATCGAAGCGCGAATGGACGACCACCTGACCGTCGGCCAGAACCAGCACGTGAAACTGGGCACCGCGCAACTGACCAGCGCAGGCAAAGAGATCCACCTCAAGGCCGGCGACAAGATCGTCATCGAAGCCGGCACCGAACTGACCATCCAGGGCGGCGGCAGCTTCATCAAGCTCGACGGCGGCGGCGTGACCGTGGTGGGGCCGGTGGTGAAGATCAATGCCGGCGGGTCGGCTGGGTCAGGCACCGGGATCGGGATCAAGCCGCCGGTGCTGCCGGGGGCGGCGGATAAGGATAAGGCGGGGAGTTTGATGGATCAGGCGTTGGGGAATGCGGTGCCTGAGAAGGTTAAGCCGACCGTTGATTACCCTTTCTCGCTTTGAGCGGACGGACAAGCGTCAATATGAACAAGGAATTTTTTGAATGATCATTAGCCCTCCTTTTATTCCTGCTCCGGTGGCGGGTGAAACCGACGATGCTTATCTTGCGCGTGCCATGGTGGGTGGTATCCCCGGTGATGGTGGGTATCCGTTGAGCTTTGATCTCAACTGGCATGGCGGCATTCATTTGACTGCTCCCCAAGAGGGAGAAAACGCATTACCTGTTCGTTCAATTTCTCATGGGACATTAGCTTTCTTTCGTAAACCTACGTTAGAAAACACCGCACTCCCAGATCACGCATTACGTTATAGAAATAAGTGGACAGACGATGGCTGCGTGGTGGTTAGACATGAAACAGAAATTGGAGAGGGTGAGACCGCAAAGGTAGTTTTTTATTCGATATATATGCATTTGTCAGAGATTCTGATAGCCGAGCCTCGTAAAGGAATGGTTATATATCGTAAGGATTTGATTGGTTCGGCTGGAAGCATTTATGGGGAACCCAATAGAATTCATTTTGAGATTGTTGCTGATGAGGCTTACATCTCAAATTTTACGGGGAGAAATCAACGGGATTTGAATTATCAGTCGAGCGACGGCAGGTCAAATAGTTGCTGGGGAGATATGTATTTTTTCATTCCGCCCGAAGTCCTTGTTTATGAAAGCGCCCCAGTAGATAAAACTCAAACGCAAAATAATTCCGCGGTCATATATCGTTGCCCCGCAATGCCATCTGGCCCTGCTCCGATTCAAGAAGCAGGCTCCTCAAACGCAAGTGTTCCAGCCTCTCCAACATTAGTTGGCGGTTATGAGTGGGCCATGGCTTCCGAGTTGCAAAAAGGTTTTTTTGTCCAGATGGCTTATGATAGAGGCCAATGTAAATTTACATCTTACACTCACTCTGGTTTTGAAATTGGCGTGCAAGCTGATGAGGCCGATTTCGAACACAATTTGCTCAAAAAGTCATCGTTGATATATCCACAATCCCCTAGTGCTGGTTTTGAGTTATTGCGTTTCGGTCGCGTTTTAGGCCCTGACCGGCTGTTACCAACAGAGGCTGCGCATTGGCGATGCATAAAACTTCCCGCTAAGTCTGGTGAGCCCTCGAGGTCGGGGTGGGTTAACCTGAATTCTTCGACAGTCACTAAATTCAGTGACGCGGATTTTCCTCATTGGAAGGGATGGCAGTTAATTAACGACGATACGGACTCCGATAGTCACTGCCAGTCAGCTTACATCCGTGAAATTCTAAATCTTGATGCAGGTAAGGTTGTATCCGATAACGTTGATGCAGTGAGCATTGCGTCCTCAGCGGCATATTCTGGCTTTTCTTCTGATGAGAAAAAGAACTTGTCGGAAAGGTATGTTGCTGAGCGCGAAATAAATACAGAAAAATTAAAAGATAAAAATTTTCAAGAAAGAATTAAGCGCTTGATCTGCAAGTTTCCGAGTGAGTGGTGTAAGGATGATTTTGATATTAGGTATGGTTGGCTATTAAAGGTTTGTGATGAAGGGCCGATGCCGCAAGATAAATATGATAAGTTAAAAGCCTATCAGCAGGCCTTGGGCTTTTGGGAAGAGGCGGCAATAGAGGGGATTAATAGTAAACATTGGCATTTTCCGCCAAAGCTCTTCATTGAAACCTTTCGAAAGTGTATCTGGCTGAGTCTTGACGAGATTGCATATACTTTGCCGAAATATCATTTCTACGACAGGATCAATGGTACTTGGGTTGCGCATACTGCGGGTAGCGCTGGGGTTTACCAGATTTCCCATGCGGTAGCAAAAAGTCGCTTCGATAAACATTATGTAAACATGAACAAAACAATGCTGAAATATGGTGTTGTAACTGTTGATCGACGTTCTCACTTTTTTGCTCAAACGATTCTGGAAACTGACAGGTGGAGAACTGTGTCAGAGTACGGCTCTGGCAACCCCAATCCGAATATCCCAATGGCGCAATACTACAACGCGTTTTATGGGCGGGGGATTATGCAGTTAACTTGGGCTGGGAATTATGAAAAATACGGGGACTATAGAGCCTCAGCCCTCACCTCAAGCGGGCAATATGCAGAAAGTAGAATAACGGCCACCTCAACGCATTACTGGTGGGATCCGACAACAAGAGACTCACATGGTAATATTGTCGTGACTGGTGTGCCAAAACGCTGGGCACCTCGTTATGACCCTACACTAATTAAATCTGATTTGTACAACGTGTGCGACAGTGGGGGGCATTTTTGGGCATCTAATAATGTCAACCGTACTTGCGACGAAAAATTTGACTCTGTCACTGTGGGGAAAGTATCAAAAAAAGTTAATGGCGGTGGTAATGGATATATGGAGCGTCAAGCCTACGCCAGATATGTTCATAGGTATTTGAGTGATTCGCTTGCTACTGACGTAACGGAAAACATAACGACTCCAAAAGATCCGATCGTAGTAAATTTCTCGATGAGTAAGCCTTAATGAATAGAAATGTTTTTGTATTTTTTGCTGTTATGTTGTACGTGTCTAGCTCATATGGAAATCCTGGCAATATTATTGAGCACGGTTTGTTGCCCGACACGTTGAAAGAAAAAATAGCTTTAGAAAATGAGATCAAAGTGCAAGATGTACATGCTTTTGATACTGGCACTCTGTCATGGAATGGAGGGTATGTAACTGCCTTGGTTTTTGATGATACTGTCAAGAATTGCTTTATTTACGTGGCCAATCAGGAAGGTCTACATAATTTATTCTCCGGAGCGCCATGTGAGTTTGCTGGATCACCACAGCTTGAGAACCTAAGGCATACAGAATATCCGGATATCCTTTATAGAATTCGACTATTTTCACCTACTGTTGGTGCAATGGCTGATGAAGTGGTTGCTCTGTTTTTCAGTAAGGACAACAAGACATATTGTACAAGCCAATCACTGGCTATTTGGTATCAGGTGGGAAATAAAGAGATTTCCCCAGATTTGTCTGATAGTAGATGCCGTGCTGAGGGTGCGGGGTATTAGTTTAAGGGCCAGAGTGGTAGCGAACGCAAAAGCTAAGGGGGCAGATTTGTTTGTTATGCTCAGTGGTTTCGATCTCAGTAGGGCGTTCAAATAGATATGTCACGTCCGTCTCTTAGCAAAGCCTGATGGCCTGAATGAATCAAGGATTGAAAGCAGCGAACGTTTTGCTTTTTGTTTTGTCGGCGCTGTGCGTTACTGCCGATATTCAACAATATTGGACAGATTAATTTCGTCATTTTCGGAGAGTTAATAACAATTTTTAGATTGGGTGGCTATAAAACACAATGAGACCGTACAGGAATTCATCTATCTTGTGTGTTTGGTAGATGAATTGGTTTTCGTACAATTTTTTAAATGGAATTAATGCTTGTGATTAAAAATATCGTTCTGCCTCTTTGTATCGCGGCTCTTTCGGTTTTTAACGGCGCGGCCCAAGCGGAGCCGTTCTACTCCGCGAAGATACTGCAAGCCGATTATTCTTCAGTTCCTGACATAAAGCTGTTGATTAGAATTCAAGATGTTGAGTCAGGGAGTGATGAGGCAAGTGGCTCTAGCCTGGCCACTTGCATGAAGGCTGGTAAGTCAGCTGCGCAGCCTGGCCCCAACCCTTGTTTCAGAATTCAGTTAGATGAAGGCGAAGGCAATGTGAAAGTGACGAGCCAGACATTGCTTAATGACCCTCAGCGAGCAAGCGATCCTGTATATATTGAGTTGGTCTATAAAAGTGGAGCAACCAAAAATCAGTATGGATATTATGATAATAAAACAGTATTGCTAACTGTTGAGGATAATAATGGGTTGAATAATTGGGATTCGGATATCCCGCAAAGCCTACCCCAAGTCAAGATTGAAAAGGATCGAGGGATTTATCAGTTGGTTCTTGCGGACGCCGATGCTCTGCTCAATTCTGCCTATCGAGATAAAGCCAGTCGTTTGAGTCAAGACAAGCGAGATGTTTTTCGTGAGGTTCAAAGAGCCTGGATGAAAAATAGAGATCTTGAATGCAATAGCGCAATATTTGGAGAGTATTCGGAAAGCTGTTTGATTCGGTTAACAGTTGATCGTGCCAGACAGATCGCGGTTGCGCCTTTGGCTAAATAGCCAAGCTGTCAGGGCTTAGAGTGGAAATCGAATGGAAGCGAGAAAAAATCGCTAGGCTCCTTTGCGTGCATTACCAAGTATTCTGTTGGTAAAGTAATTCTGAAGGTAGGGTCATGAGAAAATTTTTTTTGCATATTAAGATTATTTTTTGCTCGTTAGTGGCATTTAGTTCGTTGGTACATTCTGCAAGTTTCGATTGCAGTAAAGCCTCGTCGGATGTTGAAATTAAGATCTGCAGTACGCCTTCTTTGTCAAAGCTGGATGAGCAGCTAAGTGAAGTGTTTAAGCCACTAAAAAAACAACGTACTTTCCAAGTGCTTGAAAGTGAATGGCTAGAGAATGTGCGCAACACCTGTGAGTCAGTTGAGTGTCTAGAAGATGCTTACAATGAGCAAATTGGATTTCTGTCACCGTTACCATTGCCTGGGGCCAGTGCTTCAAATGAAGTCAAAATTTTGCCCGCTGATAAAGTTTATGCTCAATCCAGTCGTCCTTGGAAAACTGTTGAACTAGCGGGCCTTCCGAATGGCAAAGATGTCGTTGAGCGTTTCTTGATTTCAGCGGAAGTAATATCTGGAATGTTGCACGTTGTAGCATTCGAGGGGCATTTCGATGTTCCTAATTCTATATATAGAGGTGGTTTGTATGAATACATCGATAGGCATCCGATTGTGCAGCCAATCACGTACACGATAGCAAAGGACATAGGATTTCAGGGGGCGTTCAACTTAGGAAACAATGAAGAAGGGGAGCGATATGCTGGAATCATGGGTGGCACCTTTTACTATCGCGAAAAAATAGCAAGAAACCAGCTAAGAGGTATGGCTTATAAAGTTGGGTCAGGCACTCAGCCGCAGGAAACGAGTTTGCTACTTCAGCAATGGTCGAATACTTTCGAGAATGCTAAAAGTGGTTTGCTATTTCAGGGTGATGAGGTATTTGGAGAGCTGAAGGCCTATTATCCAAACACTCCTGGGTACGAGACTATTGCGCCAGTCGATAGACCCGAGGTGGGTTGGAATATTTTCAGCCCGATTTGGAGCAAGTCGCGTCCTGTTTTGTATTTCAAAAATGGTGATGAAACGATCTGGCGTGCCGATGTAGTGGATAAAACATTAACTAAAATTGTTAGTGCAAGTGATCAGCTCGTTATTAAAAACCCTACGCCTGTTGACTTGAATGGTCGTGAAGCTATTGTGTATCTCGAGGATTACATACTGAAGATTGCTGTTGCGCCCGAATGAATAGGGCATTATTCCAATAGGCAGTATTCAGCTTTTAATGTGTAAGGGATCTTGCTATGGCTAGGCTCATGGTGCGTATGTCTTTTTACGCGCTGACAACTTGTTCATCGTTACTAGTGCATGCAGCGTTTGCTCAAGATGCATGTGTCGATATCACTACGAACTCTCAGAGTGAAAGATGTTCTGTGAGTGCCAAGGCTGCTGCAGATGCGCAGTTGAATACCAGTTATCAAGAATTGATGGTTCGGCTCGAGGGTGGATATCAGACCGATCCAGTTCTTGCTGCAAGCCAAAAAGCGACGGTTCAGGAGGCTCAGCGCGCTTGGATCAAGCTACGCGATACCGATTGCCAGATCGATGCATTGGAGACGGAACCAGGTTCTTCGACGCATGTGGCAGCCGTGAACAATTGCATCGCAAGCATGAGCCGTGATCGGTCGGTGTTTCTGGACAATATTGCGTCCGATAGCGGTAGTGGCTCTGCATTTGGGCGTGGTTCGTGCCCAACGCAAGACTTCGCCCAGTTTCTACCAGCCTTCTCCGCTAATGCCGAATCGCAAAAGCGACTGACTGCGCAAGCAGTGAAGCTATTGGTGTTGAAGGGGACGTCGGATATAGGCCGGATAGTGACTCACGTCACGGCAGAGGTGGGACGAGATATGGCGTTTCCCTTAATGGCTGTGGTGCCTGATGGGAAAGTCGAAGGGATAGAAATCGAGAAGGTGGATGATCGTCACGTTGACGTTGTGGATAAACGTGCCGGAAACAGCAATATCAAGATCTTCAATTTTTCGCGCAAAGCCTGCTGGACGCTTGAGGGGGTTGAGGATTGGTCGATTCCCGAGAAGGAGCTTTCTGTAGCCAGTACGCGTTCATTGAGTCGTGAGGAAAATTTCTGCTCACAGCGTGCGCAAGGATTTCTCGGTTTAGGTGGTCTTGAGCAATACCGACTCACAGTGGAGCTTTTTGAAGCGGGTTTGGAAAATTACTTGTGTGCGGCTGCTTCAGGCGATCCGATTTCCAGTGAGTCTGCTGCTAGGCTGAGCCTGTCGGGTATGGCTCCTCAGTTGGAATACAGCAAAGTTGAGGCTCTTTTCAAAGCGGCAGCTGTTAATTCACCCGGAGGGGCTGAGTCTTTGGCAAGCTTTTATTGTTTTGGCAATGACCCCGCTGGGAGAGGCCCGTGCCAGCGGCCAGCTGATGTGGAGAAAGAGCTTTTTCGCGCCAGCTCCATGGGGTCAGCGCATGCAATCGTTTCGCTTGGCGACTATTGGAAGAGTGGCGATCTCGGCGAGAAGGATGTCCCTCGTGCCTTGGCTTGTTACCAGCTTGCCGCTAACAAGGGTGACGAGTCAGGTCTTAGCGCTGCCAAGCGACTTCAGTCGGAAGTGACTGATCCAATAACTCCGAGCAAATGCTATTAGTTCAACCAAATGACGAAGGGCGCCTATAGCGCCCTTCGTTGGCTATGAGCGATCAACTCCGCGTTTGGCACACCCGAAACTCAATGTGATCGATTGTGCCTTCCACCATCAAGCGCACGCCATCCGCCATTCTGCTCAGGCCCAGTGCCATCGAGCGGCGGGGGCCGTCGAGTTCGTCGGCCAGGTTGGCGGCGATGGCGCTGATGCACAGGAGGTCTTCGGAGGCGTTGGCCATGAGGGCTTCGGCGTCGGCGTTGGGGCAGAGGATGAACAGGCCGCCGAGGCGTTTGGGACGCGCGGTGGCGGGTTTCAAGTGGTGGTCGAGGGCGCGTTCGGCGGCTTCGTGGAGTTTCCTTGAATCAAGGGATTCGTAGGGGGAGGTTTCTGGTGTTGCGGGGGGATTGGGTGTTGGTTTGAACATCGTGATTTCACCGAGTTATGGAGCCGCCATCACTTCGCTTGCTTCGAAAGGGTGGCAGCTGTGCATAGGTGTGCAAGACCGGACTCGGTAACCGGCAGACCCGAAGGTCTCCCACACACAGCCGCCATAACGATTCGCGAGCATAGGAAAATGCTTGGTGAATAGCCATAACCGGATGAATGACGAGTACGGACTTGCACGTCCGAGTCACCGATTTTGCGGCGACATACAGAGGCTATCGACGAACCGCTAGCCCGCCTAGTTCATGGGCATCCTGGCGTTTTGAGGGAAATTTCCTATAGGTTTGCGAGGCACAAGATCAAAAGATCGCGGCGTCGGCAGCTCCTACAGGGATGTGTTTCAACACGTGTAGGACGCTGGGTTGGAAATCGTGACTTGGCAGTCATCATGCGAGAAAAGCTCGCCATCGTCTTGCAACGTCACTCGATAGTGGCGTTATCCCATGAATCCCTTACACTCCCCCAGCCGTTCATTTTCCTTTTGAGGCTGTGCGCATGAAATTTCGTTTTCTTCTGTGGATGCTGGGGCTGTTGATGGGCAAGGCCAGTCGGACCAATCCGGCGTTCCAGCAGCAGTTGGGTGACAAGGATCTGGTGTTTCAGCTGCAGACCCTGGACGGCAAGGTGGCGCGGCATTTCGTGGTGAAGGGGCAGCGCATCACCAGCAAGGCCGGGGCGGTGGCGGAGCCGGCGTTTGCGATTGCGTTCAAGGACGCGGCGTACGGGTTTGCCACGATGCAGGCCAAGAACAAGCAGTTGGCGTTCATGCAGGGGATTCAGGACAAGTCGATTCAGCTCAAGGGCAACCCGGCGCTGGTGATGTGGTTCCAGGGGCTGACCAAGTATTTGAAGCCGAAGAAGGCCAAGCCCAAGTCCTGACAGCCGGGTGTTATCCGACACACCTCACCGACTGGGTTTGCGGCTGCTGCGCAGCCGAGCGGGAGCAAGCTCCCTCGCCACAGGGTGCCTGTTGAGTCAGGTAAATTGAGGTGGATTCATCGCGGGCAAGCCCGCTCCCACAGGGGTTGTGTAAACCCTGGGGGAGCGGGCCTGTTTTGTTTCAGGCCTGGCTGAACTGCGAAGCCAGTTCGCGCAGCAGGACTTCGGCTTCGAGGACTTTGCTGACGACGTCGTTGGCCTTGTCGCGGGTCAGGCCGACGCGTTCCAGCAGCGCGTCCGGGATGTCTTCGTCGGGGCCGGAGCCGATGCCGCGGGCGCGCAGCAGGCGCACGGCCAGGCACACGAGGTTGGGGTACTCGGCGTAGGCGCCGTCGTAGTTCGGGTCGTGCTGGAAGCGCAGGGCGGTGGCCAGTTCGTCGGGCATGTCCCAGTAGCGCATCAGCCAGGAGCCGATCTGTTCGCGGCTGATGCCCAGCAGGTGCTGTTCCACGAAGCTGTGGCACAGGTGCGGGTTGACCTCCAGGTGCCGGCAGATCAGCGAGAAGTGCGGCGGGAACACGTGGGCCAGCAGCAGGTAGCCGAAGTTGTGCAGCAGGCCGGCGAGGTAGGTCAGGCCGGCTTCCGGGCGCTGGGCGCGCGGCATGGCGCGGGTCAGGCCTTCGATGACGGCGGCGGTGTAGATCGACTGCTGCCAGTACGGCGTGGTGTGTTGCGGGTGGTCCTTGGGCAGGCTCAGCGTCTTGCCGAGGGCCAGGCCCAGGGCCAGGTTGATCACCAGGTCGAAGCCCAGCACGCGGACGATGGCGTCTTCCACCGAGCGGATCTTGCCCGGCGAGGCGTAGTACGGCGATGCCGCCCAGCTCACCACTTGCGCGGCCAGCGCCGGGTCGGTCTCGACCACGCCGGTGATGTCGTCGATGGTGGCGTTGGGGTCGACCCGCAGCTTGATGATCTTTTGCGCGGTCTCGGCCAGCGGCGGGATCTCGATGGTCGCTTCCAGGCGTTGCTGGATGCGCCGTGCGGTGAACGCCTGCACGGCCTGGGTGATTTCCTCGCGGTCGTCGTCCGGGCGGTCGAGGTTGGGCCGGATGCTGCTCAGGGCTTCGCCGAAGTTGGCGGCGCTGGCCTTGGTCAGCATGGTCTTGAAGGCTTCGCTGGTGATTTCCAGCAGCACGCCCGGCTCGCCGGAGTGGATCAGCAGCTTGGGCTCGCGCAGCAGGCTTTCTTCGTAGAGGCACGGCGAGCTGGTCAGCGCCGGCAGGCCCGGCAGCAGGCTCAGGCTGTGCTTGCCGAGCATCTTGTCCAGGCGCTCGGTGGACACGGCGGTCAGGCGACGGCCGGTCAGTTCGGCGAGGCGGTTGAGATCCAGCAGCTGGCTCTGTGGGAACAGCACCATCAGCGCGCCGACGGCGTCGTCCAGCAACACGGCCTGCACTTTGCGCGAGGCGTTGAGGCCGTGGTGGTCGATCACTTCTTCGTAGGCGATGCCGAGTTTGTTGAGCAGCAGCCGAATGACAGACGGAGCGTGCGGGGTGTCGGGGGCGAGAGCAGCTTCGGTCATGGTCTGTATCCGTTTTTGAAACAATGGCAGGAGTATAACCAGCTTGGTCGTCGCGGGCTTTGAGAAACTGCGACGGTGCTCACACTTGGCCGTATTGCTGCCCGTGCCGCAGCCAGCGGTCGAGCAGCGGGCTGACGTGGGTGGGCCAGCGCTCCAGCAAGGCCTGCGCGGCGTCGCGCACGGCGGGCAGCAGGTCGGCGTCGCGCATCAGGTCGGCGACCTTGAATTGCAGCAGGCCGGTCTGGCGGGTGCCGAGCATTTCGCCGGGGCCGCGCAGTTCGAGGTCCTTTTCGGCGATGACGAAGCCGTCGTTGGTCTCGCGCATGATGCCCAGACGCTGACGACCGATCTGTGACAGCGGCGGGTGGTAGAGCAGCACGCAATGGCTGACCGCGCTGCCCCGGCCCACGCGGCCGCGCAGCTGGTGCAGTTGGGCCAGGCCCAGGCGCTCGGGGTTTTCGATGATCATCAGGCTGGCGTTGGGCACGTCGACGCCGACTTCGATCACGGTGGTGGCCACCAGCAGTTGCAGGTGGCCGGCCTTGAATTCGGCCATCACGGCGGCCTTTTCGGCGGGCTTCATGCGCCCGTGGATCAGCCCGACCTTCAGTTCGCCGAGGGCGGCGGTGAGGTCTTCGAAGGTGGTTTCGGCGGCCTGGCAGGTCAGCTCTTCGGACTCTTCGATCAGCGTGCACACCCAATAGGCCTGGCGGCCCTCGGCGCAGGCGCTGCGCACCCGCTCGATGACTTCGACGCGGCGGGTGTCGGTGACCAGCACGGTGTTGACCGGCGTGCGGCCCGGCGGCAGTTCGTCGAGGATCGAGGTGTCGAGGTCGGCGTAGGCGCTCATGGCCAGGGTGCGCGGGATCGGCGTGGCGGTCATGATCAGCTGGTGCGGGCACATCCGCCCGCCGACGCCTTTCTGGCGCAGCGCCAGGCGTTGCTGGACGCCGAAGCGGTGCTGTTCGTCGATGATCACCAGAGCGAGGTTCCGGAACTGCACTTCGTCCTGGAACAAAGCGTGGGTGCCCACCACCATCGGCGTGCCGCCGGCGATCTGCTCCAGCGCGGCGGCGCGGTTCTTGCCCTTGAGCTTGCCGGCCAGCCACGCCACGTCGATGCCCAGCGGTTCGAGCCAGCGCTTGAAGGTGAGGTAGTGCTGTTCGGCGAGGATCTCGGTGGGCGCCATCAGGGCGACCTGATAGCCGGCCTCCAGCGCTTGCAGGGCGGCGAGGGCGGCGACCACGGTCTTGCCCGCGCCGACGTCGCCCTGGATCAGGCGCAGCATCGGTTCCTGCTGGCTGAGGTCGTAGGCGATCTCGTTGCCGACCCGCTGCTGGGCGCCGGTGGGGCTGAAGCCGAGGTTGGCCAGGTACTGCGCCGGCAGCCGGGTGGCCTTGGGCATGGCCGGGGCGCGCAGGGAGCGCAGGCTCTCGCGCAGGCGCTGCTGGGACAGCTGGTGGGTCAACAGCTCTTCGAACGCCAGCCGGTGCTGGGCCCAGTGATGGCCGAGGGCGAGTTCTTCGACGTCGGCGTCGGCGGGCGGGTTGTGCAGGTAGCGGATCGCGTCGGCCAGCGGCGCCAGTTGGTAGTCGCGGGCCAGTTCGGTCGGCAGCCAGTCGGGCAGGCTGGCCGGTTTGAGCAGGGTCAGGGTCTGCAGGCAGAGCTGGCGCAGGCGCTGTTGGGTCAGGCCTTCGGTGAGCGGGTAGACCGGGGTCAGGGTCTCATCCACCGGTGGCGGCTCGTCGCCGGTGATGGCGCGGTATTCCGGGTGGTAGATCTCCAGCCCCGACGCGCCGGGCCGGACTTCGCCGTAGCAGCGGATCCGCGTGCCGCGCTTGAGGCCTTCCTTCTGCGCGTTGCTGAAGTGGTAAAAGCGCAGGCTCAGGCCGCCGGTGCCGTCCTGCAGGCGCACCACCAGGCTGCGGCGCCGGCCCATGACCACGTCGGCGCCGCTGACGGTGCCTTCGACCACGGCGTCCTGCCCCGGACGCAACGCCCCGATGGGCACCACGCGGGTGCGGTCCTGGTAGCGCAGCGGCAGGTGGAACAGCACGTCCTGGAGGTTCTCCAGGCCGACCTTGGCCAGTTTCTCGGCCATGGCTTCGCCGACACCCTTGAGTGCCGTCACCGACACTTGCGACAGCTCGCCCATGACGCTGGCTTAACCGGCCGTGACCGCGGCGGCGGGCTTGGCCACGGAGCACAGGCGGATGGAGTCGGCGAGGATCTCGATGGCTTTCGGGCGCGGGAAGCTGGCGCGCCAGGCGATGGCCACGGTGCGGAACGGCACCGGCGCCGACAGCGGCCGCACTTCGATCACGCCGGGGGCGTAGTGGTGGCTGTCGACCGCCGACAGCGGCAGGATCGACACGCCCAGGCCCGAGGCGACCATGTGGCGGATGGTTTCCAGGGAGCTGGACTCCACCGTGGTGTGCTTGGCGCCGTCGTTGCCCTTGGTCAGGGTCGGGCAGGCTTCCAGCACCTGGTCGCGGAAGCAGTGGCCTTCGCCGAGCAGCAGCAGGCTCTTGTCGTTGAGCAGGGCGGCGTCGATGGATTCTTTTTGCGTCCACGGGTGCTGGGCCGGCATCAGCACGTAGAACGGCTCGTCGTAGAGCGGCAGGGTCAGCACGTCGGCTTCGTTGAACGGCAGGGCGATGATGATCGCGTCCAGTTCGCCGTTGCGCAGCTTGTCGCGCAGCACGTGGGTGAAGTTCTCTTCGATGTACAGCGGCATCTGCGGGGCGACCCGGTGCAGCTGCGGAATCAGGTGCGGGAACAGGTACGGCCCGACGGTGTAGATCGCGCCGACCTTCAGCGGGGCGGTGAGCTGGTTCTTGCCGGCCTGGGCCAGTTCGCGGATGCCCTGGGCCTGCTCCAGCACCTTCTGGGCCTGAGCGACGATGCCTTCGCCGACCGGGGTCAGGCGCACGGCGCTTTTGCTGCGCTCGAAAATCAGCACACCGAGTTCGTCTTCAAGTTTTTTCACGCCCACCGAAAGGGTCGGCTGGCTGACGTGGCAACGCTCGGCCGCATGGCCGAAATGCTGCTCTTGGGCGAGGGTAACGATGTAGCGCAATTCTGTGAGAGTCATGGCAAGCGTCCGTGGGTTTGCGGGCCAAGCATACCGGCTGCAATCGATAGACGCACGTTATCAGAGAGAGTGCGGACTGCGACACCGGGCAATGCCGGTTTGCCGTTTGCGGATGTGACAAAGGCACCTTTCGGTGCCTTTTGTCGGGTGATGAAGCTTCCTGTGGGAGCGAGCCTGCTCGCGATGGCGCTGTCGGATTCAACGCAGGTGTTGAATGTGACGGCCTCATCGCGAGCAGGCTCGCTCCCACAGTTTCAGCGGCGGCGCTCCAGCGAGTACACGAACGGCGCGACGATTTCGATCGAGCCGTTGTTCAGCATGTCGGCCGGCGGCTTGGGCAGCGGCTGGGCGCGGCGGATCATGTCCAGGGTGGCCCGGTCCAGATCGGCGTTGCCGGAGCGGCCCACCAGTTCGAACGACAGCACGTTGCCTTCGGCGTCGACCACGAACCGCAGGCGGTTCAGGCCTTCCTTGCCCCGTGCCTGCGCGCTGGCAGGGTACTTCTTGTACTTCTGCAGGTGCGCGAGCAGGGTGCCTTGCCAACTGGCCTTGGCCGCCAGCTGCGCCGGCGACGGGCCCGGTGCCGGTTGCGCGGATTTCTCCGTGGGCGCCTGGGTCGGTTGCGTGTCGGCCGGTTTTTCCTCGGAAGGCTTTTCCTTCGGCGGCTCAGGCTTCTCGACCGGTTTGGGCGGCTGAGGCTTGGGCTTGGGCTTGGGTTTCGGCTTGGGCACGGCGATCTCGGCCTTCGGCGCTTCCGCCAGTTTCGGGATCGGCAGCTCCTCGACCGGGGCCGGCGGCTGCGGCGGCGTGACCACTTTCGGCGGTGCGGGCGGCGGCGGTGCAGGCACCGGGGCCAGCTCGACCATCATGGCCTGCGGCGGCAGTTCGATGGGCGGCCGGGCGGTCCAGTTCACCGCCAGCGCGATGGCCAGCGCGTGGACGCCCAGCACCACGGCCAGGCTACCGCCGTAACGCGTCAGCTTATGGCGCGGCTCGATCATTTCTTGGCTGCCGTCTCGAGGCCCACCAGGCCGACTTTCAGGTAACCGGCGCTGCGCAGCTTGTCCATCACGCTCATCAGGTCGCCGTAGTCCACGCCTTTGTCGGCCTGGAAGAAGATCGTCGTGTCCTTCTTGCCCTGGGTCTTGGCGTCGAGGGCGGCGCCGAGGGTTTCAGGCTTCACTTCGTCGTCGCCCAGGTACAGGCGCTGGTCGGCCTTGACGCTGAGGAACACCGGTTTTTCCGGGCGCGGCGCGGGCTTGGCGGTGGAGGCGGGCAGGTCGACCTTGATGTCCACGGTGGCCAGCGGCGCGGCCACCATGAAGATGATCAACAGCACCAGCATCACGTCGATGAACGGCGTGACGTTGATTTCGTGGTTCTCGGCCAGATCGTCGTCTGCGCCTTCTTTCAAATGCAGGCCCATGGCCGGTTACCCCACTTTCACCATGTGCGGTTGCGAGCTGCGCTCAGGCTGGTGGTCGAGGTCGCGGCTGACCAGCAGCAGCACCTGGGCCGACGCGTCGGACACCTGGGCCTTGTAGCCGGCGATGGAGCGGGCGAACACGTTGTAGATGACGACCGCAGGGATCGCCGCCACCAGGCCCAGGGCGGTGGCCAGCAGCGCTTCGGCGATGCCCGGCGCCACGACGGCGAGGTTGGTGGTCTGGGTCTTGGCGATGCCGATGAAGCTGTTCATGATGCCCCACACGGTGCCGAACAGGCCGACGAACGGCGCGGTGGAGCCGATGGTGGCCAGCACGCCGGTGCCGCTGCTCATGTTGCGGCCGCAGGCGGCCACCAGGCGCTCGAGGCGGAAGCTGACGCGTTCCTTGATGCCTTCCTTCTCGCGGGCATTGGCCGACAGGCGCATTTCTTCCAGGGCGTCGTGCACCAGCAGGTTGGCCAGGGTGCCTTCTTTGGCGGCGGAAGCGCTGGCTTCCTTGAGGGAGGCGGCTTTCTTCAGGTTGGCGATCTCGCCGCGCAGGCGGCGCTTGGCGCCCATCAGCTCGAAGCCCTTGGCGATCCAGATGGTCCAGGTGAGGATCGAGGCGATGGCCAGGCCGATCATCACGGACTTCACGATCACGTCGGCGTTCTGGTACATGCCCCAGGGCGACAGGTCGTGGGCCATGCCCAGGGTGTTGTCGGCTTCGAGGACTTCCGGCTGGTCGGCGGCGCCGGCATCAACGGCCTGGATCGCGTCGGTGGCGGCTGGCGCTGCGGCAGGGGCGGCTGGCGCGGCCTGCTCGGTGGCGGCAGGGGCGGCCGTGGTGTCGGCGAACGCGGCGACCGGCGCCAGCATCAGGCTGAGCAGCAGGGCTGCCGCCGCGCGCCAGGCGCGAGGTCGGTTGGTTGGCGAAGCGGAGGTTTGAATGCGTGTCATGCTGGCCGGACCTGAGGTAGAAAAACGGTGATGCTCTTCCAGGCCTCGAAAGGCCGAGAACAAAGTGGCGTGCATTATTGCAAGTAATTCTTGTTAACAGAAGTAATAGAGTTGCTTTTTTTCCTGCATTGCTAGCCACTCGTCAGTCGCCAAGGCTAGTCTGGTTTTTTCCGAGAGGAGTTTTTCGATGTCTGCGCCTTCTGTTTTGATCGCCGGTTGCGGTGATGTCGGCGGCCGTCTGGCCACGCGGTTGCTGGGCGGCGGATGGCAGGTCTACGGCCTGCGCCGCACGGTAGCCCGTTTGCCGGCGGGGGTGCTCGGGGTTGCGGGCGACCTGTTCGGCGAGGCTTGCCCGGCCGATTGGCCGACCGGTCCGCTGGACTATCTGGTGTTCAGCGCGGCCGCCACCGAGCATGACGAGGCCGGCTACCGCGCCGCCTACGTCGAGGGGCTGCGGCATGTGCTGGGTTGGCTGAAGCAGCATGGCCAGCGGCCGAAGCGGATCGTGTTCGTCTCCAGCAGCAGCGTTTACGGGCAGCAGGACGGTGAATGGGTCGATGAGGGTTCCGAGACGGTCGCGGCCGGGTACTCAGGGCGGTTGATGCTGGAGGCCGAGCAGGTGGCGCTCGGCAGCGGCATCCCGGCCAGCATCGTGCGCCTGACCGGCATCTACGGCCCCGGCCGGGAATGGCTGCTGACCCAGGTGCGCCGCGGCTATCGGGTGGCGGTCGAGCCGCCGCTGTACGGCAACCGCATCCATGCGGACGATGCGGCCGGGCTGTTGGCGTTTCTGCTGGAGGTGGATCGTGGCGGTGCGGCGCTGGATGAGGTGTACATCGGTGTCGATGATGCGCCGGCGCCGCTGGCCGAGGTGGTGGCCTGGCTGCGTGAATACCTGGGTGTCACCGAATGGGCCGAAGACGCCAGCGTGCGCCGCACCGGCAGCAAGCGGTGCAGCAACGCCCGGGCCAGAGGCCTGGGCTGGGCGCCGACCTATCCGAGCTATCGCGAAGGCTACGCGGCGATCCTCGAAGGGCGCTGCTGATCCCATCGCCAGCAGGCTGGCTCCCACAGGATTCAGCGGCGGCCGCAGATGCTGCGATCGACCGAAATTCCTGTAGGAGCCAGCCTGCTGGCGATGGCGGCAGTAAAGGCGCCGCAGGGGTTCAGAAGCAGGTCACTGCTTCTCGAGCAACCACTTGCGCTCGCCCGGGGTGAACTGCGGCTGTTCGTCCGCCAGCGCGGTGTTCACCGCCTGGAAGATCTCCAGTTCCTTGCCCTTGCGCGCAAAGATCCAGTTGTTGCCCTGGCCGTTGAGCTGCAGCCACATGCTGTCGTGGTCGCTGTTCATCGAGGCGCAATCGCCGGCCAGGCACAGGGCGTAGCGGTCGGCGCCGGGCAGGCCGGAGACCTGGCCGTCGGCCTGGAACTGCACGGTGCTGCCTTCGCCCTGGCCGCTGGCGATGGTCCAGTTGCCGCCCAGGTAGGCCGAGTACAGCGCGCGCTCGAAGCTGGCGCCGATGGGGGCGCCGTCCGGCACGGGGATCTGGGCGCGGTCGAACAGCTGTTCCGGTTCGTTTTCGGTGGCGGCCTGTTTCATCTGGCTGCCGTCGCGTTTCAGCTCGCTGGCTGAACCGCCGTAGAAGTCGATTTTCCACGCGCCGGACTGCTCGCCCTGCAAGCGTCCTTCGACGTTTTCGAAACCGTTGGTGTAGCGGGCCTGGCCGGCACGGGTGTTGACGTCCCATTCCAGGTTCGGGCCGTAGGCCTGCAGCGCTTCGCGCAGGGGGCCGCCTTTGGCGGCGGCGTCGATGGCGGTCTGGTTGATCCAGGTGCCGCTGATGTCACGGTCGGCAGGGTCGCTGGCGCAGCCGCCGAGGAAAATGGCGAGCAGCGAGAGAGCAAGCGCTTTGCGCATGGAGAAATCCTTTCGAAACCTTTTCTAGACGGCAAAGCAGTCGGCGCAGCGTCCGGACGCTGCGCCGTGCGCATTACTCGATGACCAGGATGGCATCCATT
Organism: Pseudomonas sp. NPDC089534; assembly: GCF_044749305.1. Taxonomy (NCBI): domain Bacteria; kingdom Pseudomonadati; phylum Pseudomonadota; class Gammaproteobacteria; order Pseudomonadales; family Pseudomonadaceae; genus Pseudomonas; species Pseudomonas sp. NPDC089534. The sequence continues at coordinate 25,405 of NZ_JBIVHR010000013.1, forward strand.
TCGACCTGCGAACCCTTCGGCAGGGCGGCGACGCCGATGGCGGCGCGGGCCGGGTACGGCTGTTCGAAGTATTTGCCCATGATCTCGTTGACCTTGGCGAAGTGGCTCAGGTCGGTGAGGAAGATGTTCAGCTTGACGATGTCCTTGAACGAACCGCCGGCCGCTTCGGCCACGGCCTTCAGGTTCTCGAACACCTGGACGGTCTGGGCTTCGAAGCCTTCGACCAGTTCCATGGTTTTCGGGTCCAGCGGGATCTGGCCCGACATGTACACGGTGTTGCCGGCCTTGATCGCCTGGGAGTAGGTGCCGATGGCGGCCGGGGCCTTGTCGCTGCTGATAACGGTCTTGGTCATGTATGACTCCTTGTGATGGCGGGCTTAGGCGCGCATGCGGGTGATGCGGATCACCCCGGTCAGGGCGCGCAGTTTCTTGATCACGCGGGCCAGGTGCACGCGGTCGTGGACGCTGACCACCAGCTGGACGACGCTGATGCGGCCGTCGCGCTCGTCCATGCTGATTTTCTCGATGTTGCCGTCGGCCGCGTTGACGCTGCTGGCCAGCAGGGCGATCAGGCCGCGCTGGTGCTCCAGCTCGACCCGCAGTTCGACGTTGAATTCGCCGCTGACGTCCTTGGCCCAGGAGAGCTGGATGCACTTTTCCGGGTTGTGGCGGATTTCGGTGATGTTGCGGCAGTTGTCCAGGTGCACGACCATGCCTTTGCCCGCCGACAGGTGGCCGACGATCGGGTCGCCGGGGATCGGCGTGCAGCACTTGGCGTAGCTGAGCACCAGGCCCTCGGTGCCGCGGATCGCCAGCGGGCCTTCCGGTGCCGGCAGCTGCTCTTCCTCGCCGAGCAGGCGGCGGGCCACCACGTAGGCCATGCGGTTGCCCAGGCCGATGTCTTCGAGCAGGTCTTCGATCAGTTCGAGGCGGTACTCGGCGAGCATGGCCTGGATCCGCTCGGCGGAGATGTTCTCCAGCGAGCTGTCGAAGCCGTTCAGCACCTTGTTCAGCAGGCGTTCGCCCAGGCTGATGGATTCGGAGCGGCGCTGCAGCTTGAGCGCATGGCGGATGTGGGTGCGGGCCTTGCCGGTGACCACGAAGTTGAGCCACGCCGGGTTCGGCCGGGCGCCGGGGGCGCTGACGATCTCGACCGTGGAGCCGCTCTGCAGCGGTTCGGACAGCGGTGCGAGGCGGCGGTTGATCCGGCAGGCGATGCAGCTGTTGCCGACGTCGGTGTGCACCGCGTAGGCGAAGTCGACGGCGGTGGAGCCTTTGGGCAGCTCCATGATCCGGCCCTTGGGCGTGAACACGTAGACCTCGTCCGGGAACAGGTCGATCTTCACGCTTTCGATGAATTCCAGCGAGTTGCCGGCACGTTGCTGCATTTCCAGCACGCCTTTGACCCATTGGCGGGCGCGGGCATGGGTGCCTTTGGGCTGCTCGTCGCTGCTGGACTTGTACAGCCAGTGGGCGGCGATGCCGTTGTTGGCCATCTCTTCCATCTCGCGGGTGCGGATCTGGATTTCGATGGGCACGCCGTGCATGCCGAACAGCGTGGTGTGCAGCGACTGGTAGCCGTTGGCCTTGGGGATCGCGATGTAGTCCTTGAAGCGCCCCGGCAGCGGCTTGTACAGGTTGTGCACGGCACCCAGCACGCGGTAGCAGGTGTCGACCTTGTCGACGATGATCCGGAACGCGTACACGTCCATGATCTCGTTGAAGGCCCGGCGCTTGCCGCGCATTTTCTTGTAGATGCCGTAGAGGTGCTTCTGGCGGCCGCTGACCTCGCCCTGGATGCCGTCGATGGCCAGGCAGTGGCTCAGGGATTCTTCGATCTTGTTGACGATTTCCTTGCGGTTGCCCCGGGCGCGCTTGACCGCCTGGTAGATCCGCGCGGAACGCATCGGGTGCATGGCCTTGAAGCCGAGGTCCTCGAACTCGATGCGCACCGAGTGCATGCCCAGCCGGTTGGCGATGGGGGCGTAGATCTCCAGGGTTTCCTTGGCGATCCGCCGGCGCTTCTCGCCGGAGAGCACTTCCAGGGTGCGCATGTTGTGCAGGCGGTCGGCCAGCTTGACCAGGATCACGCGGATGTCGCGCGCCATGGCCATGGCCATTTTCTGGAAGTTCTCGGCCTGGGCCTCGGCCTTGGTCTCGAAGTTCATCTGGGTCAGTTTGCTGACCCCGTCGACCAGTTCGGCCACGGTTTCGCCGAACTGCGCCTGCAGCGCCTCTTTGGCGATGCCGGTGTCTTCGATCACGTCATGCAGCATCGCGGCCATCAGGCTCTGATGGTCCATGTGCATGTCGGCAAGGATGTTCGCGACCGCGAGCGGGTGCGTGACGTACGCCTCGCCGCTGCGGCGGCGCTGGCCGTCGTGGGCCTGTTCGGCGTAGAAGTAGGCTCGGCGGACCAGGTTGACCTGATCCTGGCCGAGGTAGGCCGATAAGCGATCGGCGAGGGCGTCTATGCTCGGCATGATGACTCCTGCCGCAAGCTGTGATCCCGCGCCGTGCTACGTCGACCAGGCATAGGCTTAGACGGCCTCGTTGGACTCGTCCTCGGTAAATGCAGCGAAGACCGGGTCTTCGGTGACGATTTCTTCGGCGGCGATGAATTCAGGGGTCACGATGCCTTCGGCGATTTCGCGCAGGGCGACGACGGTAGGCTTGTCGTTTTCCCATGCGACCTTCGGCTCTTTGCCGCCGGTTGCCAGTTGACGGGCACGCTTGGTCGAGAGCATGACCAGCTCAAAGCGGTTATCCACGTGTTCTAGGCAGTCTTCAACGGTTACGCGGGCCATGGTCTTCCTCGTAGCAAATGCAGTATGCGCGGTGCCCGGATGGGCGAGCGGACTCAGCAGTTTAAAAAAACACCAGCGATTAGGGAAGCGCTGATTTTTTGACCAGACCCTTCAACGCGCTGCAAGTGCCAATGTAAAGCCCTTGCAGTGCGTTTGGGAAGGGCTGCTCAACCGAGCAGTTCGGCCAGCAGTTTGCCGAAACGCTGCTGCTGGCGTTTCTGCTGCAGCTGGTTGGCGCGGAAAATCGCCTTCAGGTCGCTCAGCGCGTGGGCGAAATCGTCGTTGATGATCAGGTAGTCGTATTCGACGTAGTGGCTCATCTCGCTGACCGCTTCGCGCATGCGGCCTTCGATGACCTCGTCGCTGTCCTGGCCGCGGTTGGTCAGGCGCTGGTGCAGGGCCTGCAGCGACGGCGGCAGGATGAAGATCGAGCGGGCCTGGGGCATCAGCTTGCGCACCTGCTCGGCGCCCTGCCAGTCGATTTCCAGGATCAGGTCGTGGCCTTCGTCCAGGGTCTGCTGCAGGTGGCTCTGCGAGGTGCCGTAGAGGTTGCCGAACACTTCGGCGCGTTCGAGGAAATCGCCGTGCTCGATCATTTTCACGAATTCGCTGCGGTCGACGAAGTGATAGTTCACCCCGTCCACTTCGCCCGGACGCATGGCGCGGGTGGTGTGGGAGACCGACACGCGGATCTGCGGATCGGCGTCGGTCAGTGCCTTGACCAGGCTGCTCTTGCCCGCGCCCGAGGGGGCGGAAATGATGTAAAGGGTGCCGGTGCTGTGGGTCATGGGAATTGCCTTACTCTATGTTCTGCACTTGTTCGCGCATCTGTTCGATCAACACCTTGAGGTTGACCGCCGCCTGGGTGCTGCGCGGGTCGAAGGCCTTGGAGCCCAGTGTGTTGGCTTCGCGGTTGAGCTCCTGCATCAGGAAGTCCAGGCGTCGCCCGGCCGCGCCGCCGGACTTGAGCACCCGGCGGACTTCGATGATGTGGGTGCTCAGGCGATCCAGTTCTTCGGCCACGTCGCTCTTTTGCGCGAGCATGACCATTTCCTGCTCCAGGCGCTGCGGATCCAGCTCCGCCTTCATGTCGGTGAAGCGATCCAGAACCTTCTGGCGCTGGGTGGCGAGCATCTGCGGAACCAGTTCGCGCAGGGTCGACACGTCTTCCTCGATGGAGGTCAGACGCTCGTCGATCAGCCGGGCCAGCTCCGCGCCTTCGCGCTCGCGGCCGGCCTTGAGTTCCTTCAGGCCCTGGTTGAACAGCGCCAGCGCCTCGGCGTTGAGCGCCTGCGGATCGGTGGCGTCGGCGACCAGCACGCCCGGCCAGGCCAGCACTTCCAGCGGGTTCAGCGCGGCGGGGTTCTTGATCAGGCCGGCGACGGTCTCGGCGGCGGCGACCAGTTGCGCGGCGCGCTCGCGGTCCACCTGCAGCGGCTTGCCGGTGCTTTCTTCGGTGAAGCGCAGGGTGCATTCCAGCTTGCCCCGCGACAGGCCCTGGCGCAGCGCTTCGCGCACGGCGCCTTCGAGGTCGCGGAAGGACTCCGGCAGGCGCAGGTGCGGTTCCAGGTAGCGGCTGTTGACCGAGCGCAGCTCCCAGCTCAGGGTGCCCTGGGCGCCGGCTTTCTCGACGCGGGCGAAGGCGGTCATGCTGTGCACCATGGTGGTACCTCGCAATGCGGAACGGTGCGGAACCCGGGTTCCGCCTCGGCGCTCTCAATGAATGTAAGCCGACTGGCAGCAAAGGCGCAGGATTGTAGCGCAGTGCGGCGGATGCGCCCAAACACACGGTGTGACAAAGGGCTGCACGCCGTCGGGACTGGCGTTTCAGGGCCCTCGGCCGTCGGCGGGAATTTTTAACGAGTGCCCAGGCGCGGTGCGCGGCTCTATAATGCTCCGCAGTTTTCCGTCCCCAGTACAGGTGTCTCCTATGAAACGTCCAAGTGGTCGCGCTGCCGATCAGCTCCGCTCGATCCGCATTACCCGCAACTACACCAAGCATGCCGAGGGATCGGTACTGGTCGAATTCGGCGATACCAAAGTCATCTGCACCGTCAGCGTCGAAAACGGCGTGCCGCGTTTCCTGAAGGGCCAGGGCCAGGGCTGGCTGACCGCCGAATACGGCATGCTGCCGCGCTCCACCGGCGAGCGTAACCAGCGCGAGGCCAGCCGCGGCAAGCAGGGCGGGCGCACCCTGGAGATCCAGCGCCTGATCGGCCGCTCCCTGCGTGCGGCGCTGGACATGTCCAAGCTGGGCGATGTCACCCTGTACGTCGACTGCGATGTGATCCAGGCCGACGGCGGCACCCGCACCGCGTCGATCACCGGCGCAATGGTCGCGCTGGTCGATGCGCTGAAGGTGATCAAGAAGCGCGGCGGCCTGAAGGGCGGCGACCCGCTCAAGCAGATGATCGGCGCCGTTTCCGTGGGCATGTACCAGGGCGAGCCGGTGCTGGATCTGGACTATCTTGAGGATTCCGCCGCCGAGACCGACCTGAACGTGGTGATGACCGGCACCGGCGGCTTCATCGAAGTGCAGGGCACCGCCGAAGGCGCGCCGTTCCAGCCTGAGGAATTGACCGCCATGCTGGAACTGGCCAAGAAGGGCATGACCGAGATCTTCGAACTGCAGAAGGCGGCGCTGGCCGACTGAGCCGCCGGGCGCCCCCCAAGGAGGATGCGATGAGTGACGAGCAAGAGCTGCAGCCCAGGCCGAGCCACGAGGTGCGCCAGTGGGCCATGTTTTGTCACTTGTCCGCCCTGCTGGGGATCTGGGTGCCGTTCGGCACGCTGATCGGGCCGCTGATCCTGTGGCAGATGAAGCGCGAGACCGATCCGTTCATCGATGCCCAGGGCAAGGAGGCGCTGAACTTCCAGATCACCGTGGCGATCGCCTCGATGGTCTGCTTCCTGCTGATGGTGCTGATCATCGGGTTCGTGCTGTTCGGCCTGCTGGCCATCGGCGCGCTGGTGCTGACGATCATCGCCGGGGTGAAGGCGAACGAAGGGATCGCCTACCGGTATCCGTTCACCTGGCGCCTGATCAAATAACGACCGACGGCTCCTGCAGCGCAAAGCCTTCAGGCACAAAAAAACCGACAGCGATGTCGGTTTTTTTGCGGCTGCGAAAAGGCGCTCAGATGGTCAGCGTCCAGTCGTAGTCCACGATCAGCGGCGCGTGCTGCGAGAACCGTGGCTGACGCGGCAGGCGTGCGCTGCGCACGAAGCGGCGCAGGCCCGGGGTCAGGATCTGGTAGTCGAAGCGCCAGCCGAGGTTGAGCATCTCGGCCTGCTCGTTGTCCGGCCACCAGCTGTACTGGTCGCCTTCGCGGCTGACTTCGCGCAAGGCGTCGACATAACCCATGTTGCCGACGATCTCGTCCATCCAGGCGCGTTCCGGCGCCAGGAAGCCCGGTGATTGCTGGCTGTCGCGCCAGTTCTTGATGTCGAGCTTCTGCTGCGCCACGTACAGCGAGCCACAATAGATGTACTCGCGACGTTTGCGCCGCTGCTTGTCCAGGTATTTGCCGAAGTCGTCCATGAGCTTGAACTTCTGGTTCAAGTCCTCATCGCCGTTCATCCCCGAAGGAAGCAGCAAGGTGGCAATACTGACTTTGTCGAAATCTGCTTGCAGGTAGCGCCCGTAGCGGTCGGCCGTCTCGAAACCGAGACCGCTGATGACAGCCTTCGGTTGCAACCGCGAGTACAAAGCCACACCACCTTGGGCGGGAACTTCGGCGTCGCAGGCATAAAGGAAGTAGCCGTCCAGTTGGAAGGCTGGGTCGTCCAGTTCAAAGGCGGAGGCACGGGTGTCCTGCAGGCAGATGACGTCGGCATTCTGAGCCTGCAGCCAACTGAGCAAACCTCGCTCGACTGCAGCCTGAATACCATTGACGTTCACACTGATGATCCGCATAAATGGCCCCAAAAATCGCGTGCGTGTATGATACACGGCGTCAAGCTTATTAGCTAAATCCGTGGTATTTGGGGTTTTTTTCATGCAAGCGTATCAGCGCGATTTCATTCGTTTTGCCATCGATCGCGGCGTTTTGCGCTTCGGTGAGTTCACCCTGAAGTCCGGGCGCACCAGTCCTTACTTCTTCAATGCCGGCCTGTTCAACTCAGGTTCCGCGCTGGCCCAGCTGGGTCGCTTCTACGCGGCGGCCATCGCCGACAGCGGCATTGCGTTCGACGTCCTCTTCGGCCCGGCCTACAAAGGCATCCCGCTGGCGGCCACCACCGCCGTCGCGCTGGCCGAACACCATGGCCGCGACCTGCCTTGGTGCTTCAACCGCAAGGAAGCCAAGGCCCACGGCGAGGGCGGCAGCCTGGTCGGCGCGCCGTTGACCGGCGACGTGCTGATCATCGACGACGTGATCACCGCCGGCACCGCGATCCGTGAGGTGATGCAGATCATTGCGTCCCAGGAAGGCGCCAAGGCGGCCGGCGTGCTGATCGCCCTGAACCGCCAGGAGCGCGGCAACGGCGAGCTTTCGGCGATCCAGGAAGTCGAGCGTGACTTCGGCATCCCGGTGATCAGCATCGTGTCGCTGAACCAGGTGCTGGAATTCCTGGCCGACGACCCGCAGCTCAAGCAGCACTTGCCGGCCGTCGAGGCCTACCGCGCCAAGTTCGGCGTTTGACCGGATTCTTTGCAGGAGCGAGCAGGCTCGCTCCTGCAGGGATCTGAGGCAAAAAAAGACCCCGCTCAGCCTGGCTGAGCGGGGTCTTTCGTTTTCCGCGGTGCTTACGAACGCTTGCGGTTGCTGATCAGGGTGCCCACGCCGGTGTCGGTGAAGATCTCCAGCAGGATCGCATTCGGCACGCGGCCGTCGATGATCAGCGAGCTGCCCACGCCGCCCTGCACCGCTTCCAGCGCGCAGCGGATCTTCGGCAGCATGCCGCCGTAGATGGTGCCGTCGGCGATCAGCGCGTCGACTTGCTGGGTGCTCAGGCCGGTCAGCACCTTGCCTTCCTTGTCCATCAGGCCGGCGATGTTGGTCAGCAGCATCAGTTTCTCGGCCTTCAGCGCTTCGGCGACCTTGCCGGCCACCAGATCCGCGTTGATGTTGTACGACTCGCCGTTCTCACCGACGCCGATCGGCGCGATCACCGGGATGAAGTCGCCCTTGACCAGCAGGTTCAGCAGGTCGGTGTTGATCCCGACCACTTCGCCGACGTGGCCGATGTCGATGATTTCCGGGGTGGTCATCTCCGGGGTCTGGCGGGTGACGTTGAGCTTCTTCGCGCGGATCAGCTCGGCGTCTTTGCCGGTCAGGCCGATGGCGCTGCCGCCATGACGGTTGATCAGGTTGACGATGCTCTTGTTGACTTGGCCGCCGAGCACCATTTCCACCACGTCCATGGTTGCCGCGTCGGTGACGCGCATGCCGTCGACGAAGTGGCTTTCGATGGACAGGCGCTTGAGCAGGTCACCGATCTGCGGGCCGCCGCCGTGCACGACCACCGGGTTGATGCCCACGGCCTTCATCAAGACGATGTCGCGGGCGAAGCCGGTCTTCAGCTCCTCGCTTTCCATCGCGTTGCCGCCGTATTTGATCACCAGGGTCTTGCCGACATAACGTCGGATGTAAGGCAGCGCTTCGGACAGGACCTTGGCGGTTTGGGCGGCGGCATCGCGTTCGAGGGTCATTCAGGGCTCCGGGTGAATCAGAACGGTAGTTGGAGATCAGGTGCAACGCGTTTCAGCTGGTCATGGAACACAGCCTTGATGCGTGCAAGTTCTGCCTCGTCATCGGCCTCGAAGCGCAGCACCAGCACCGGTGTGGTGTTGGATGCGCGCACCAGGCCCCAGCCTTTGGCGTAGTCGACCCGCACGCCGTCGATGGTGGTCAGGTCCGCGCCTGGGCCCCACTGTGCGTCGTGCAGTGCATCAATGATGCTGAATTTGCTCTCTTCGGTCACATGGATATTGATTTCCGGCGTGGAAATATCGTTCGGGAAGGTCGCGAACAGCGCTTCCGCGCTGGATTTTTCCTTGCTGAGGATCTCCAGCAGCCGGGCGGCGCTGTAGATGCCGTCGTCGAAACCGAACCAGCGTTCCTTGAAGAAGATATGCCCGCTCATTTCGCCGGCCAACAGGGCGCCGGATTGTTTCATCTTCTTTTTGATCAACGAGTGGCCGGTCTTCCACATTAGCGACCGGCCGCCGTATTCCTTGATCAGCGGGATGAGCCGGCGGGTGCATTTGACGTCGAAGATGATTTCCGCGTCCGGGTTGCGCGCCAGCACGTCGCGGGCGAACAGCATCAGCAGGCGGTCGGGGAACACGATGCTGCCGGTGTCGGTCACCACGCCGACGCGGTCGCCGTCGCCGTCGAAGGCCAGGCCCAGGTCGGCCCCGGTTTCCTTGACCTTGGCGATCAGGTCGACGAGGTTCTCGGGTTTGCCCGGATCCGGGTGGTGGTTGGGGAAGTGGCCGTCCACGTCGCAGAACAGCGGGATCACTTCGCAGTTCAGCGCTTCGATCAGTTGCGGGGCGATGACGCCGGCCGCGCCGTTGCCGCAGTCCACCACGACCTTCATGCGCCGGGCCAGTTTGATGTCCCGGACGATTTCGGTGGTGTAGCGGTCAAGGATCTCGACCTGGGTCACGCTGCCCTGGCCGTTGCTCAGGTTGCCGGTCTTGAGGCGTTCGTGCAGGGCCTGGATCTGCTCGTTGGCGAGGGTGTCGCCGGCGATCACGATCTTGAAGCCGTTGTAGTTCGATGGGTTGTGGCTGCCGGTGAGCATCACGGCGGACTTGCCGGCCAGCACGTTGGCGGCGTAGTACAGCGCCGGGGTCGGCACCAGGCCGACGTCGCTGACGTGGCAGCCGCTGTCGGCGATGCCTTTGATCAGTTGGGCGACCAGCTCCGGGCCGGACAGGCGCCCGTCGCGGCCGACGGAAACGTTCGGCTCCCCTTCGGCCAGGCTCTGCGAGCCGATGGCGCGGCCGATCCAGTAGGCGGTCTCGGCGTTGAGGAATTCCGGCACGGTGCCGCGGATGTCATAGGCGCGGAAGATGCTGTCGGGAAGCTTCGGTGCGACTTGGGCGGGGGTGCTCATCTGCAGAAATGCTCCATCTCGAAAGTGGCGGGACACGCCGGCGATTCATTCGGCGGCAGGGTCGAACTGAAGGGTATGACGGCGTTTTCCGCAGAGAGTTCGTGGCATGAAAGGGCCATGACGCCCCTGTGGCGAGGGAGCTCGCTCCCGCTGGGCTGCGTAGCGGCCCCAAAAATTCGGTGGGCGCTGCGCCCCCAAGCGGGAGCAAGTTCCCTCGCCACAATGGGTTTTCGTCGGTCACTTCGTGCCGGTATGGCCGAAACCGCCCGTGCCGCGTTCGGTTTCCACGAACTCTTCCACCATCTCGAAATGCGCCTGCACCACCGGCACCAGCACCAGCTGCGCCAGGCGTTCGCCGACGGTCATGGTGAAGTCGGTCTGGCCGCGGTTCCAGCAGGACACCATCAGCGGGCCCTGGTAGTCGGAGTCGATCAGGCCGACGAGGTTGCCCAGCACGATGCCGTGCTTATGGCCCATGCCTGAGCGCGGCAGGATCAGCGCAGCGAGGTTCGGGTCGCCGATGTACACCGACAGGCCGGTGGGGATCAGCACGGTCTCGCCCGGCTTGATCACGGTGTCCTGTTCCAGCATGGCGCGCAGGTCGAGGCCGGCGGAGCCGGGCGTGGCGTATTGCGGCAGCGGGAATTCGGTGCCGATGCGTGGGTCGAGGATCTTGGCTTGCAAAGCGTGCATGTAAATTAAACCTGGTTCAGCCGTTCGGCGATGAAAGTGACCAGTTGGCGGGCGATCTTGCCCTTGCTGGTCTGGGCGAAAACCGTGGCGTGCAGCCCACGGTCGATGACGCTGCAGGCGTTCTCTTCGCTGTTGAAGCCGATGCTCGGGTTGGCGACGTCGTTGGCGACGATCAGATCGAGATTCTTGTCCTTCAGTTTGCGTGCAGCGTAGTCGAGCAGGTGTTCGGTCTCGGCGGCGAAGCCGACACTGAACGGACGGTCGGGACGGGTGGCGATGGTGGCCAGGATGTCCGGGTTGCGCACCATTTGCAGGACGAAGCCGTCACCGCTCGTAGGGTCTTTCTTGAGTTTCTGCGGGGCGACGACTTCCGGGCGGTAGTCCGCGACCGCTGCCGAAGCGATGAAGATGTCGCAAGGCATCGCGGCTTCGCAGGCCGCGAGCATGTCCCGGGCGCTGACCACGTCGATGCGGGTGACGCGGTCCGGGGTCGGCAGGTGCACCGGGCCGCTGATCAGGGTCACGCGGGCGCCGGCTTCCACCGCCGCTTCGGCCAGGGCGAAGCCCATTTTTCCGGAGCTGTGGTTGGTGATGTAGCGCACCGGGTCGATGTTTTCCTGGGTCGGGCCGGCGGTGATGACCACGTGCTTGCCGGTCAGCGCCTGGCGCTGGAAGCAGTCCGCCGCGCATTGGGCCAGGTCGGTGGCTTCCATCATCCGGCCCATGCCGACGTCGCCGCAGGCCTGGCTGCCGGAGGCCGGGCCGAAGGTCTTCAGGCCGCGGCTTTCCAGGAGTTGCAGGTTGGCCTGGGTGGCCGGGTCGCGCCACATCGCCTGGTTCATGGCCGGGGCCACGGCGACGATGGCGTCGGTGGCGAGCACCAGGGTGGTCAGCAGGTCATTGGCGATGCCCTGGGCCAGGCGGGCCAGCAGGTCGGCGGTGGCCGGGGCGATGAGCACCAAGTCGGCCCATTTGGCCAGTTCGATGTGGCCCATCGCGGCTTCGGCGGCGGGGTCGAGCAGGTCGAGGTGCACCGGGTGCCCGGACAGGGCCTGCATGGTCAGCGGGGTGATGAATTCGCTGCCGCCGCGGGTCATGACCACACGCACTTCGGCGCCCTGGTCGATCAGGCGGCGAACCAGATCGGCGCTTTTATAGGCCGCGATGCCGCCGCCGACGCCCAGAACGATGCGTTTCCGATACAGCCGCTGCATAGGTCTGCCTTTCATTTCATGGATGGTAGCGATGCGATACCCCCTCCCCAGGGGCGGACCGACCGCCAAAAAAGATGGGCTACGATATCACAGCGTCCGCTACGGAACAGCGGCGCCCACAGACAAGGAAGGCGCATGAGTATTCGCGATTGGCCGGCGGCGGAAAGGCCGCGGGAAAAGCTACTTGAACAGGGCTCTGCGAGCCTTTCGGACGCCGAGCTGCTGGCGATCTTCCTGCGCACTGGCGTGTCCGGAAAAAGCGCGGTGGACCTGGCGCGGCACCTGTTGAGTCAGTTCGGCAGCCTGCGTGCCTTGCTGGAGGCCGACCTGACCGTGTTCAGCGGGCAATTGGGGCTGGGGCCGGCGAAGTTCGCCCAGTTGCAGGCCGTGCTGGAGATGGGGCGCCGGCACTTGGCCGAGCGCATGCGGCGCAAGCCGGCGCTGGAGAACCCGCAGGTGGTGCGCGACTACCTCAAGGCCATGCTGCGCCATGAGCCGCACGAGGTGTTCGGTTGCCTGTTCCTGGATTCCAAGCACCAGGTGCTGACGTTCGAGGCGCTGTTTCGCGGCTCCATCGACAACACCAGCGTCCATCCGCGTCAGGTGGTCAAGCGTGCGCTGGTGCACAACGCGGCGGCGCTGATCCTGTGCCACAACCATCCGTCGGGCAACACCGATCCGAGCCAGGCGGACCGCCTGCTGACCAAGCGGCTGCAGAAGGCGCTGGAGCTGATCGATGTGCGGGTGCTCGACCACTTCATCATCGGCGACGGGGAGCCGCTGTCGATGGCGGAGTGCGGCTGGATGTAGCTCCGGACGCCAACCGCATCATCCACTGTGGGAGCGAGCCTGCTCGCGATGGCGCCGTGTCAGTCAGCATCAATGTTGATGATCTGCCGCTATCGCTGGCAAGCCAGCTCCCACAGGTTTTGTGTTGTGGCGGGTTACTTCAAGGTGACCTTGGCGTAGTCCTGCCGCCCGAACGGGCTCACCGCGTAACCCTGCACATCCTTGCGCGTGAGCGCGAAGGCGGTCGGGTGCGCCAGCGGCAGCCACAGGGCCTGCTGCTGGATCAGGGCCTGCGCCTGTTCGTAGAGCTTGCTGCGCACGCCTTGCTCGCTGGTGGTCTTGCCGGCGCCGATCAAGCGGTCCAGGTCGGCGTTGCAGTAGCGGGCGAAGTTGGTGCCGGACTTGACCGCCGCGCAGGAAAACTGCGGCGTGAGGAAGTTGTCCGGGTCGCCGTTGTCGCCGGCCCAACCCATGAACAGCAGGTCGTGTTCGCCGGCCTTGGCCCGGCGGATCAGTTCGCCCCATTCGATCACGCGGATCTCCGCCTGGATGCCGATCTCCGCCAGGTCCGATTGCAGCAGCTGGGCGCCGAGGCTCGGGTTGGGGTTGAGCAGGCTGCCGGACGGGCGTGTCCAGATGGTGGTCTGGAAGCCGTCCTTCAGGCCGGCCTTGGCCATCAGCGCCTTGGCCTTGTCCACGTCGTGGGCGTAGCCGGGCAGGTTCTTCGCGTAGCTCCAGGTGTTGGGCGGGTAGGGGCCGTTGGCGGCCTCGGCGGTGTCTTCGAACACGGCCTTGAGGTAGTTGGCCTTGTCGAAGGCGAGGTTGATCGCCTGGCGCACTTCCGGCTTGTCCAGCGGCGGATGCTGGCTGTTGATGCCGACGAAGGCGGTCATGAACGCGTCGGTCTTTTCTACTTTAAGTGTCGGCTCCTGCTTCGCCGCCTGCACATCCAGCGGTTTCGGCGACAGGGCGATCTGGCATTCGTTGCGCCGCAGCTTCTGCAGGCGCACGTTGGCGTCCGGGGTGATGGCGAAGATCAGCGGATCCACCGCCGGCTTGCCGCCGAAGTAGTCCGGGTTGGCCTTGTAGCGGACCGACGCGTCCTTTTGGAACCGGGTGAACACGAACGGGCCGGTGCCGACCGGCTGGCTGTTGAGCTTGTCGGTCGTGCCGGCCTTGAGCAGGCGGTCGGCGTACTCGGCGGAGTAGATCGAGGCGAAGCCCATGCTCAGGGTCGCCAGGAAGGTCGAGTCCGGATGGTCGAGGGTGAAGCGCACGGTCAAAGGATCCAGGGCGTCGATCTTCTTGATCAGCGCGGGCAACTGCATCGACTGAGCGTGGGGGAAGCCGCTCTGGGCCACCTGGTGCCATGGGTTGGCCGGGTCGAGCATGCGGTCGAAGCTGAACTTGACGTCTTCGGCGCTCAGGTCGCGGGTCGGCTTGAAGTAGTCGGTGCTGTGGAACTTCACCTGCGGACGCAGCTTGAACACATAGGTCAGCCCGTCGGTGCTGACGTCCCAGCTTTCGGCGAGGCTCGGGACGACCTTGCCGCTGGCGGTGTCGAAGTCCACCAGGCGGTTCATCAGCACGTCGGCCGAGGCGTTGGTGGTGGTCAGCGAGTTGTACTGCACCACATCGAACCCTTCGGGGCTGGCCTCGGTGCAGACGCTCAGGGCGGCGGCCTGGGCCAGGGGGCTCAGCAGAAGCGGGGCGAGCAAAAGGGAGAGGGCAGCGAGGCGCATGGTCAGATTCCTTTACAGATCGGAGGCCCATCTGCAAGTGCAGTCTGGAAAAGGCCTACCCTAGTGGGCACGGTTGCAATTGACTATCCCTTTTTGCAACTTCAGGGCCGGGTTGCCGGGTTTTTTGCGGCGTGCGACGATGCCGTCCCTGCGGATCGCCGGCAGAACCGTTTTTCTGCGACGAGCGGTCGAAATCCGCGACAGCCTTTATCCAAAGCGTCTGGAGCCGAAAATTCCGGCTTTTTGCCAATTGATTGCACACCGATTGTTGTTGCTCTCGGGTCTTTCTGGTATAAAGCAGCGCTCTTTTCTAGGGGCCCGGTTCCTTCGCTTGTAGGTGTAGCCGGTAAGACCTCTAAAGAATCGCGGCGCCTGGCGCCACAATGACTAGAGATTAAGCGGCCAACCCATGCCGGGTTGGGCATGTGGTTTTAGAGGGCTGAGGCATGTCTAGAGTATGTCAAGTTACCGGTAAGGGTCCGGTAACCGGGAATAACATTTCCCACGCAAACAACAAAACCCGTCGTCGTTTCCTGCCAAACCTGCAGCATCACCGCTTCTGGGTTGAGTCCGAGAAACGTTTCGTGCGTCTGCGCGTATCTGCCAAAGGCATGCGTATCATCGACAAGCGCGGCATTGATGTCGTGCTGGCCGAACTTCGCCGCGATGGCAAGGTTTAAGGGAGCTAATCATGCGTGAATTGATTCGTTTGATCTCGAGCGCCGGTACTGGTCACTTCTACACTACCGACAAGAACAAGCGTACTACCCCGGACAAAATCGAGATCAAGAAATATGATCCGGTTGTTCGCAAGCACGTGATCTACAAGGAAGGCAAAATCAAGTAATTGATTTTTCCGACCGACGAAAAAGGCCCGTATCTCACGATACGGGCCTTTTTTGTTGCCCCGGTTTTTGCCAGGCCGGGGCTTTTCGCGGGCAGGCCTACACAGTGGATCTGTGTGGCGATCCCTGTGGGAGCCAGCCTGCTGGCGATGGCGTCAGCCCGGGCGACGCTGACCCTCAGGCCTTCTGCTCAAAGATCACATAGATCTTGCGGCAAGCTTCCAGCACTTCCCAGGTGCCCCGGAAACCGGCCGGAATCACAAAGCGGTCGCCGACGCGCAGGGTCTTGGCGTTGCCGTCGCTGTCGCGCAGCACCGAAACGCCCTGCAGGATCTCGCAGTATTCGTGCTCGGTGTAGTTCACCGTCCATTGCCCGACCGCGCCTTCCCACACGCCGACGTTCATTTGCCCGCAAGGGCTGTCGTACTGGTTGAACACCGCCTGCTCGGGGTCGCCCTTGAGCACCTTGGCCGGATCCGGGCGGTAGCGTTCGGCTTCGCTGGCGGTCTGGCTGATGTCGACGACGTTCTGGATGTTCATTGTTGTTGTCTCCCGTGGTGGCGACGCGATGGATTGGAAAGGGCCAAAGTCTATGTTTATTAAATTGAACACCGCAAGGCCGTATGGCCGCCTTATGTCAAATATATTGAAACGACCCCGGCCGCTGGTTTAGGGTGGCGGATGCCCTGGGCCGAAATTCAGGCTGGCCGGGCAGAATTCCTGACGACGACCGCGATGATCGCGGCGCCCGCATTCAACAAGAGGAGGACACTCGAATGACCACCCTGACTCGTGCCGACTGGGAACAACGCGCCCGCGACCTGAAGATCGAAGGCCGCGCCTACCTCAACGGCGAGTACACCGAAGCCGTCTCGGGTGAGACCTTCGAGTGCATCAGCCCGGTCGATGGCCGTCTGCTGGGCAAGATCGCCAGCTGTGACGCCGCCGACGCCCAGCGCGCCGTGGAGAATGCCCGCGCCACCTTCGATTCCGGTGTCTGGTCGCGCCTGGCGCCGACCAAGCGCAAGGCCGCCATGATCCGTTTCGCCGGTCTGCTCAAGCAGCACGCCGAGGAGCTGGCCTTGCTCGAGACCCTCGACATGGGCAAGCCGATCAGCGATTCGCTGTACATCGACGTTCCCGGCGCGGCGCAGGCGCTGAGCTGGAGCGGCGAAGCCATCGACAAGCTCTACGACGAAGTCGCCGCCACCCCGCACGATCAGTTGGGTCTGGTGACCCGCGAGCCGGTCGGCGTGGTCGGCGCCATCGTGCCGTGGAACTTCCCGCTGCTGATGGCCTGCTGGAAACTGGGCCCGGCCCTGTCGACCGGCAACTCGGTGATCCTCAAGCCGTCGGAGAAATCCCCGCTGACCGCCATCCGCATCGCCGCCCTGGCGGTCGAGGCCGGCATCCCGAAAGGCGTGCTCAACGTGCTGCCGGGTTATGGCCACACCGTCGGCAAGGCCCTGGCCCTGCACAACGACGTCGACACACTGGTGTTCACCGGTTCGACCAAGATCGCCAAGCAACTGATGATCTACGCCGGTGAGTCGAACATGAAGCGCGTGTGGCTGGAGGCCGGCGGCAAGAGCCCGAACATTGTGTTCGCCGACGCGCCGGACCTGCAGGCCGCCGCCGAGTCCGCCGCCAGCGCCATCGCCTTCAACCAGGGCGAAGTGTGCACCGCCGGCTCGCGGCTGCTGGTCGAGCGTTCGATCAAGGATAAATTCCTGCCGATGGTGATCGAGGCCCTGAAGGCCTGGAAGCCGGGCAACCCGCTGGATCCGGCCACCAACGTCGGTGCGCTGGTGGACACCCAGCAGATGAACACCGTGCTGTCCTACATCGAGTCCGGCCACGCCGACGGCGCCAAGCTGGTGGCCGGGGGCAAGCGCACGATGCAGGAGACCGGCGGCACCTACGTCGAGCCGACGATCTTCGACGGCGTGAGCAACGCGATGAAGATCGCCCAGGAAGAGATCTTCGGGCCGGTGCTGTCGGTCATCACCTTCGACACCGCCGAGGAGGCGGTGCGCATCGCCAACGACACGCCTTACGGCCTGGCGGCGGCGGTGTGGACCCAGGACATTTCCAAGGCGCACCTGACCGCCAAGGCCTTGCGGGCCGGCAGCGTGTGGGTCAACCAGTACGACGGCGGCGACATGACCGCGCCGTTCGGCGGCTTCAAGCAGTCGGGCAACGGCCGCGACAAGTCGCTCCATGCGTTCGACAAGTACACCGAGCTCAAGGCGACCTGGATCAAGCTGTGAGCCGTTGAGGGGGCCTGCCCGTCAGGCCCCCGAAACTGCAGAGATCCCCTGTGGGAGCGAGCCTGCTCGCGAAAGCGGTGTGACAGTCGACATCCCTGTTGAATGTGACGCCGCTTTCGCGAGCAGGCTCGCTCCCACATTTGTTTGATGTGGCTTCTGAAAAACAACTATCCACAGGAGCGTGGAACATGCGTTGGGCGACGTATTTCGCCGTGTTGGCGTCTGTCTTGAGTGTCGGCCTGGCCCTGGGGGTCAGTATGCCGCTGGTGTCGTTGCGTCTGGAGGGCTGGGGCTACGGCTCCTTCGCCATCGGTGTGATGGCGGCGATGCCGGCCATCGGCGTGCTGCTGGGGGCGAAGGTGTCCAGCCATCTGGCGGCGCGCCTGGGCACGGCGAACCTGATGCGCCTGTGCCTGTGGGGCGGCGCGCTGTCCATCGGCCTGCTGGCGCTGTTGCCGAGCTATCCGGTCTGGCTGGCGCTGCGGCTGATGATCGGCGTGATCCTGACCATCGTCTTCATCCTCGGCGAGAGCTGGATCAACCAATTGGTGGTCGAGCACTGGCGCGGGCGGCTGGTGGCGCTGTACGGCAGCAGCTACGCGCTGAGCCAGCTGTCCGGGCCGCTGCTGCTGGGGGCGCTGGGCACCGAGCACGACTATGGCTTCTGGGTCGGCGTGGGCCTGCTGACCGTCGCGCCGCTGCTGTTGCTCGGACGCAGCGGGGCGCCGAGCAGCGAGGCCAGCAGCGTGACCTTCGGCGATCTGCTGGGATTTGGTCGTGAGCTGCCGGCGATCGCCTGGGCCGTGTCGCTGTTCGCTGCATTCGAGGCGATGATCCTGACGCTGTTGCCGGTGTACTGCCTGCGCCAGGGCTTCACGGCGGAAATCGCGTTGGCGATGGTCAGCACCGTGGTGGTCGGCGACGCGTTGCTGCAGCTGCCGATCGGCGCGCTGGCGGACCGGCTGTCCCGGCGCACGCTGTTCACCGGCTGCGCCATGGTGCTGCTGTTGTCGAGCCTGGCGATTCCGCTGCTGATCGACACCTTGCTGATCTGGCCGCTGTGGGTGCTGTTCGGGGCCAGCGCGGGCGGTCTGTTCACGCTGTCGCTGATCCTGGTCGGCGAGCGTTACCGTGACGACGCGCTGGTGCGGGCCAACGCGCACATCGCGCAGCTGTGGGGCATCGGCTGCCTGGTCGGGCCGTTGGCGGCAGGTGCGGGCAGCCAGTGGATCAGCGGGCATGCGCTGCCGCTGCTGATGGCGGCCGGGGCGTTCGGGCTGGTGATTCTGCTGATGCGCCAGGGGGCGTTCGGCAAGGTGGCCGAGCCGGCCTGACGGATATCCCCCTGTGGCGAGGGAGCTTGTCGGGGTGCCGAAGCGTCCCCTCCCACCTGTGAGCGCTGCGCGCTCAAGCGGGAGCAAGCTCCCTCGCCACAGGGTGTGGGCTAAAGCATCCGCTCAAGGCCCACGGTGGTGCTGAACCAGGCATTGAACCGTCGCCACCAGCTCCCCGGCTCTTTCGTCAGGGTGTGCAGCGTGCCGCCGTCCTCGGTCACCCACACCACATGCCCGTCCTCCAGTTTCGCCTCGTAGCTCAACGCCGGCGCCATGCCCTGAAGGGCCAGCTCCCGCACATGGGCGGCCAGCGCCGGGCTGTCCACCAGCACGCCCACCTCGGTGTTCCACAGCACCGAGCGCGGGTCGAAGTTGAAGGAGCCGATGAACGCCTTCTTGCCGTCGAAGATCATCGCCTTGCTGTGCAGGCTCGAATCCGAGCCCCGGGAGGACGACCCGTACAGCAAGCGGGGGCCGCTGCCGCCGGTGGCGCCCGGCTGGCGGCGCAGTTCGAAGAGCTTGACGCCGTGCTCCAGCAGCGCCTTGCGGTAAGGCGCATAGCCGCCGTGCACCGCCGGCACGTCGGTGGCCTCCAGCGAGTTGGTCAGCAGGCTCACCGACACCCCGGCATCGGCGCGCCCGGTCAGGTACACCAGCCCAGGCTGGCCGGGCACGAAGTAGGCGGAAATCATCATCAGTTCCTGGCTGACGCCCTTCAGCTCCGGCGCCAGCTGGGTGGTCAGCAATAGCTGCGGATCGGGCTCGTCCCTGGCCAGCACTTTGCTCGGTGCATCCCACAGTGCCTGGTTCCAGGCCCAGATCAGCTCCCGGCGCCAGGTGTCCATGCGCGGAGCGGTCTTGTAGGCCTTCAACTGGCGATACAGCGCGTGGTTCTGCTTGCGGGTGTCCTGCAGGGATTCCTCCAGGCGGGTGCGGGTGTTGCGCAGATCCTTCGCCGTAGGCCGGCTGGAGAGGAACTCGTCGATCGGCCGGCTCAGGGCGCTGTTCCAGTACTGGTCGAAGCTGTGCCCCAACTGTTCGGCCACAGGCCCCACGCTGAGCATGTCGATGTCGGTGAAGTTCAGGTTGGGTTCGGCATCGAAGTACTCGTCCCCCAGGTTGCGTCCGCCGACGATGGCGGCGCTGTTGTCGGCCAGCCACAGCTTGTTGTGCATGCGCCGGTGCTGCAGCGACAGGTTGAACAGGCGGCCTGCCGCCCGGGTGACGCCGGTGCTGCGCCCCAGGTGCAGCGGGTTGAAGAGGCGGATCTGGATCTGCGGATGGGCCGCGAGCGTGGCGATGATCAGGTCGAGGCCGTCGCTGGTGGTGTCGTCCAGCAGGATCCGCACCCGCACGCCGCGGTCGGCGGCCTTGAGCAGTTCATCCACCAGCATCCGCGTGCTGACGCCGTCGTGGACGATGTAGTACTGCAGGTCGAGGCTGCTTTGCGCGTTGCGGATCAGTTCCGCGCGGGCGGTGAAGGCTTCGGTGCTGTCGGACAGCAGGCGGAAGCCCGACCGGCCCTTGTGCGGTGCGGCCTGGGCCTGGATCGAGCGGCCGAAGGCGGAGGCCGACGCCGGCAGCGCCTGGCTCGGCTCGCGTTGCGCGTCGAGGGTCGCGCAGCCGCCCAGCAGCGCGGTCAGCAACAGCAGAACGGACAGGGGCTGTCTGAAGCTCACGTGGGATCGTTCCGGATGGCGGAGGTGATGGGCATATGGACGCTGAAGGGCCGCGAAAAGTCAGTCGGTCTCGGCCAGCAGGCGGATGGCCGCGGCGCCGACCTTGCGCACCGCGTCTTCGATCTGCGGCGTCGGTTTGGCAGCGTAGTTCATCCGCAGGCAATTGCGGTACTTGCCGGAGGCGGAAAAGATGCTGCCGACGGCGATCTGCACGCCTTGGTCGTGGAGGGCGCGGTTGAGCTTCAGGGTGTCGAAGCCTTCCGGCAATTCGACCCACAGCATGAAGCTGCCTTGCGGACGGCTGGCGCGGGTGCCGGCGGGGAAGTAGCGGGTCACCCAGTCGATCATCGCGTCGCGGTTGCGCTGGTACTGGGTGCGCATCCGCCGCAGGTGCGGTTCGAAGTGGCCGGCCTTGAGGAACTCGGCGATGGCGATCTGCGGCTGCGGCGCGGTGGAGCCGGTGCTGATGTACTTCATGTGCAGCACCCGCTCCAGGTAACGGCCCGGCGCCACCCAGCCGATGCGCAGGCCCGGCGCCAGGGTCTTGGAGAACGAACTGCACAGCAGCACGCGGCCGTCTTCGTCGAAGGACTTGATGGTGCGCGGGCGAGGGTAGGTGTAGGCCAGTTCGCCGTACACGTCGTCTTCGATGATCGCCACGTCGAAGCGCTGCGCCAGGTGCAGCAAGGCGCGCTTGCGCGACTCCGGCATGATGTAGCCCAGCGGGTTGTTGCAGTTGGGCGTGAGCTGGATGACCTTGATCGGCCACTGCTCCAGTGCCAGTTCCAGGGCTTCGAGGCTGATGCCGGTGAGCGGGTCGGTGGGAATCTCCAGCGCCTTCATGCCCAGGCCCTTGAGGGTCTGCATGGCGCCGTGGAAGCTCGGCGAGTCCACGGCGACGATGTCGCCCGGCTCGCAGATCGCGTGGATGCTGGTGGACAGCGCCTCATGGCAGCCGGTGGTCACCACCAGGTCGCCGGCGCTCAGCTGGCAGCCGGAGTCGAGCATCAGCCGGGCGATCTGTTCGCGCAGTTCGAGGGTGCCGTGGATGTTGTCGTAATGCAGGCCGGGCATGTCCTGGCGCCGGCTGATCCGGGCGAGGCCGCGCAGCAGCGGCTTCATGGTCGGCGAGGAAACGTCCGGCATGCCGCGTCCCAGCTGCACCACGTCCTTGCGCGGCACGGCGCGGATCAGCTCCAGCACCTGGTCCCACTGCGAGATGTCCACCGGGCGCTGCACCGGCCGGCCGACCACCGGCAGTTCCGGCAGCTCGCGGCTGACCGGCACGAAGTAACCGGACTTGGGCTTGGGCGTGGCCAGGCCGTTGTCCTCCAGCATCCGGTAGGCCTGCTGCACGGTGCTCAGGCTGACCCCGTGCTCGACGCTCAGGGCGCGCACCGACGGCAGGCGGTCGCCGGGCCGGTAGAAGCCTTGTTCGATGCGGGTGCCGAGCAGCTCGGCGAGGTTCACATACAGGGTCATGGCACTGCCTCGTACAGGTGATCCGGTAGACCGGTACAGATGGGGCGAAAATCGACAATTCAGAGCTCAGGACGGCCAATCTGTATGGAGTTAATACAGATGCGTTGAATCTGTAATGCTTTTGCCTGCCCGCGCATCATGGAATCTCTCGCTACCCAAGTAAACAGGAGCAAAGAAAATGAACGGCTTGAGCGATGTGCGGCTGACGTTACACAGTCAGGAACTGACGGCAGGGCAACAGGACAGCGCGCGCAATGAGGCCTTGCGCAACGCCCCGTCCGGCCTGAGCCGCTGGGGCCTGTTCTGGCACCGTCTGCACACGCGCAAGGCGTTGCTGGGGCTGACGCCGCAGCAGCTCAAGGACATCGGGCTGACCCGGGAGCAGGCGCTGGAGGAGGGGCTGAAGCCGTTCTGGAGGATCTGAAACCTTGATGCCCTCATCGCGGGTCTGTTCGCGATGAGGGCATCAAGGTTGCCGTCAGGCCTTCAGACCAGTTCCTTGAGGCGGTGCCACAGCATCCCCAGCGCCAGCAGCGGCGAGCGCAAATGCTTGCCGCCGGGGAAGGTGATGTGCGGCACCTGGGCGAACAGGTCGAACCCGCCGCCGTGCTGTCCGCCGATGGCTTCGGCCAGCAGCTTGCCCGCCAGGTGCGTGGCGTTCACCCCGTGGCCCGAGTAGGCCTGGGCGTAATACACGTTCGGCCGATCCGCCAGCCGGCCGATCTGCGGCAGGCGGTTGGCGCCGATGCCGATCATCCCGCCCCACTGGAAATCGATCTTCGCGCCCGCCAGCTGCGGGAACACCTCCAGCATCTTCGGCCGCATGTAGGCGGCGATGTCCTTGGGATCGCGGCCCGAGTAGTGGCAGGCGCCGCCGAACAGCAGGCGCCGGTCCGCCGAGAGCCGGTAATAGTCGAGCGCCACGCGCTGGTCGCAGACCGCCATGTTCTGCGGCAGCAGCTCATGGGCCTGGGCTTCGCTCAGCGGTTCGGTGGCGATGATGTAACTGCCGGCGGGCAGCACCTTGCCGCCCAGTTGCGGGTCGAGGCCGTTGAGGTAGGCGTTGCAGCCCAGCACCAGGGTCTTGGCGCGCACCGTGCCCTGGGCCGTGTGCACCCGCACTTCGGGGCCGTGGTCGATGCGGGTGACCGCCGACCGTTCGAACAGCTTGACCCCCGACTGCTGCGCCGCCGCCGCCTCGCCCAGCGCCAGGTTCAACGGGTGCAGATGCCCGGAGCCCATGTCGATCAGGCCGCCGACGTAGCGCTTTGAGCCGACCACGGTGTGCATCTGGTCGGCCCGCAGCAGGCGGGTTTCGTGGCGGTAGCCGAGGCTGCGCAGTTCCTCGGCGTCCTCGGCGAAACCGTCGAGGTCGCGGGGCTTGTTGGCCAGGTCGCAATAGCCCCAGGTCAGGTCGCAGGGGATCTGGAAGCGCTCCACGCGCCGGCGGACGATCTCCACCGCTTCCAGGCCCATGAGTTTCATCTGGCGCACGCCCTCGGTGCCGATGACGTTGGCGAACTGATCCAGGCCATGGCCGACCCCGCGGATCAGTTGCCCGCCGTTGCGGCCGCTGGCGCCCCAGCCGATCCGGTTCGCCTCCAGCAGCACCACGCTGAAGCCGCGTTCGGCCAGCTCCAGCGCGGTGTTCAGGCCCGTGAAGCCGCCGCCGACCACGCACACGTCCGTGGCCACCTCGCCCTGCAGCACCGGATGGTCGGGCTGCGGCAGGCTGCTGGCGGCGTAGTAGGAAGCAACGTGGGGCTGGCTCGCGGTGGCGTGGGCGCGGGCATTCATGGGCGTCATCCTGAGCGGGTGTCGAGAAAATTTGACGGAGGATAAGCCGGACGCCGGAAGCCGGGCAACACCGGTCGGCCATCGCTGTCTGGATCGCGGCTTTTGCGGCACAATCGCCGCCTGTTCCACGTCGGTCATCGCTTCCATGAGCTGCAATAGCCAGAAAATCCGCTCCCTGCGCCAGCAGATCCCCACGTTCGACTGTGTGCCGGGCTGCCACGACTGCTGCGGGCCGGTGACCACGTCCCCGGAGGAGATGGCGCGCCTGCCGCGCAAGACCCGCGCCGAACAGGACGCGGCCATGGAGGCCTACAACTGTGTGCACCTGGGGCCCGAAGGCTGCACGGTGTATGACGAGCGGCCGTTGATCTGTCGGCTGTTCGGTACGACCCAGACCTTGCCTTGCCCGAACGGCCGTCGGCCGGTGGAGCTGATCCATCCGCGGGTGGAGCGGCAGGTGTTCGAGTACATGGCCGAGAACCGGCAGGTGTTGGTATGAAGCGTTCGCGCTAAATCCGCGGCGACCCCATCGCTGGCAAGCCAGCTCCCACAAGTCCGGAGGTGAGCGTAGATTCTGCGAACACCTACTGACCCTGTGGGAGCTGGCTTGCCAGCGATGGGGCCGGACCAGGCGCCGCGGATGTCAGTCGGGAATCGGCAGGCTCAGGCTCTCCTTCACCTCTTCCATCACGATGTAGCTCTTGGATTCGCGCACATGCGGCAGCTTGAGCAGGATGTCGCCCAGCAGCTTGCGGTACGAGGCCATCTCGGAAATCCGCGCCTTCACCAGATAGTCGAAATCCCCCGACACCAGGTGGCACTCCAGCACGTGGGGCAGTTTCAGCACCGCGCGTCGGAACTCCTCGAAGGTGTCGCCGGATTTGTAGTCGAGGCTGATCTCGACGAACACCAGCAGGCTGCCCTTCAGGTGCTGAGGGTTGAGCCGGGCGTTGTAGCCCATGATGATCCCCTCGCGCTCCAGCCGCCGCACCCGCTCCGTGCAGGGCGTGGTGGACAGCCCGACCTTCTCCCCGAGCTCCGTGAACGAGATCCGCCCGTCCGCCTGAAGGATCCGCAGAATGTTGCGGTCGATCTTGTCCAGCTCCCGTTTGGTCTGAGTGTTGGTACGCATAGGGGATGCGCCTCCGTGAAAAGGGTTTTTGCCGAGAATTGTCGCCAAATATAGGCGCTTATACAGTGAAAAGCACTGGCGAATCTTTTTTACACTGCGCGCATCATTGCTCCGACAACAGGTTCGCGGTCCGACCGCGGCGAGGGATACAAAAATGCGCGTCATGGTCTTGGGTAGCGGCGTCATCGGCACCACCAGTGCTTACTATCTGGCCCGTGCCGGATTCGAAGTGGTGGTGGTCGACCGTCAACCGGCGGCCGCCATGGAGACCAGCTTCGCCAACGCCGGCCAGGTTTCGCCGGGCTATGCCTCGCCGTGGGCCGCGCCGGGCGTGCCGCTCAAGGCCATCAAGTGGCTGCTGCAGCGTCACGCGCCGCTGGCCATCAAGGCCACCGCCGACATCGACCAGTACCTGTGGATGGCGCAGATGCTGCGCAACTGCACCGCCAACCGCTACGCGGTGAACAAGGAGCGCATGGTGCGCCTGTCCGAGTACAGCCGCGACTGCCTCGACGAACTGCGCGCCGAGACCGGCATCGCCTATGAAGGCCGCAGCCTGGGCACCACCCAGCTGTTCCGCACCCAGGCCCAACTGGACGGCGCCGCCAAGGACATCGCCGTGCTGAAGGAGTCCGGCGTGCCGTTCGAAGTCCTCGACCGCGCCGGCATCGCCCGGGTCGAGCCGGCCCTGGCCAACGTCACCGACATCCTGGCCGGCGCCCTGCGCCTGCCGAACGACCAGACCGGCGACTGCCAGATGTTCACCACCCGCCTGGCGGAAATGGCCGCCAAGCTCGGCGTGGAATTCCGCTTCGGCCAGGACATCCAGCGCCTGGACTTCGCCGGCGACCGCATCAACGGCGTGTGGATCGACGGCAAGCTGGAGACCGCCGACCGCTACGTGCTGGCCCTGGGCAGCTACTCGCCGCAACTGCTCAAGCCGCTGGGCATCAAGGCCCCGGTGTACCCGCTCAAGGGCTACTCGTTGACCGTGCCGATCACCAACCCGGCGATGGCCCCGACGTCGACCATCCTCGACGAGACCTACAAGGTCGCGATCACCCGTTTCGACAACCGCATCCGCGTCGGCGGCATGGCCGAGATCGCCGGCTTCGACCTGTCGCTGAACCCGCGCCGGCGCGAAACCCTGGAGATGATCGTCAACGACCTTTATCCTCAGGGCGGCAACCTGGCCGAGGCGAGCTTCTGGACCGGCCTGCGTCCGACCACCCCGGACGGCACCCCGATCGTCGGCGCCACCCCGTTCAAGAACCTGTTCCTGAACACCGGCCACGGCACCCTCGGCTGGACCATGGCGTGCGGCTCCGGCCGTCTGCTGGCCGACCTGATGGCCAAGAAAAAGCCGCAGATCAGCGCCGAAGGCCTCGACATTTCCCGTTACGGCAACACCACCCAGGAGTCCGCCAAGCATGGCAATCCAGCGCCAGCTCACCAATGAGCGCATGAGTCAGATCGTCACCCACAACGGCATCGTGTACCTGGCCGGACAGGTCGGCGACGACTTCAGCGCCGGCGTCGAGCAGCAGACCCGTGACGTGCTGGCCAACATCGAGCGTTTGCTGGATCTGGCCGGCACCGACAAGCGCCACCTGCTGTCGGCGACGATCTACCTGAACGACATCGGTGAGCACTTCGCCGCCATGAACGCGGTCTGGGACCAGTGGCTGCCCAAGGGCGTCGCCCCGGCCCGCGCCACCGTCGAAGCGAAGATGGCCCGGCCCGATGTGCTGGTCGAGATCTCGGTGATCGCCGCACAGCCTTGATCCGCCGCAGAAAAATCCCTCTCCCGGCGCTGTTGGCGATCAACGCCAGCCGGCGCCGGTTTTTCTTCCCATGACCGCCCAGAAGTCTGCCGCCATGCGTCCTGCCCGTGCCCTGATCGACCTTCAAGCCCTGCGCCACAACTACCGTATCGCCCGCGAGACCACCGGCGCCAAGGCGCTGGCGGTGATCAAGGCCGACGCCTACGGCCATGGCGCGGTGCGCTGCGCCCAAGCGTTGGAGGCCGAGGCGGACGGTTTTGCCGTGGCCTGCATCGAGGAGGCCCTGGAGCTGCGCGCCGCCGGGATCCGTGCGCCGGTGCTGCTGCTCGAAGGCTTTTTCGAGGCCGACGAGCTGGCGCTGATCGTCGAGCACGGCTTCTGGTGCGTGGTGCATTCGCTGTGGCAGCTCGAGGCGATCGAGCAGGCGGCGTTGAGCAAGCCGATCACCGTGTGGCTGAAGCTGGATTCGGGCATGCACCGGGTCGGCCTGCATCCCAAGGATTATCCGGCGGCCTACCAGCGGCTGCTGGCCAGCGGCAAGGTGGCGAAGATCGTCCTGATGAGCCACTTCGCCCGCGCCGACGAACTGCACGAGCAGAGCAGCGCCGACCAGGTCGCGGTGTTCGAGGCCGCCCGCCAGGGCCTGGCCGCGGAAATCAGCCTGCGTAACTCGCCGGCGGTGCTGGGCTGGCCGCAGATCCCCAGCGACTGGGTGCGTCCGGGCATCATGCTGTACGGCGCCACGCCGTTCGAAGAATCCAACGCCGTGGCCGAGCGCCTGCAGCCGGTGATGACCCTCGAATCGAAGGTCATCAGCGTCCGTGAGTTGCCCGCCGGCGAGCCCGTCGGCTACGGCGCCCGGTTCATCACCGACAAGCCGATGCGCATCGGCGTGGTCGCCATGGGCTACGCCGACGGTTATCCGCGCCAGGCGCCGACCGGCACCCCGGTGCTGGTGGCCGGCCAGCGCAGCCGCATTCTCGGCCGCGTGTCGATGGACATGCTGTGCATCGACCTGACCGATGTGCCGCAGGCCGGCCTGGGTTCCACCGTGGAGCTGTGGGGCAAGAACATCCTCGCCAGCGACGTGGCCAAGTGGGCGGACACCATCCCGTACCAGATCTTCTGCAACCTGCGCCGGGTGCCGAGGCTCTATTCCGGGGATTGACGCGCCGCGGCCGCCGCCGTCCGCCGCAGGCCCTTGCGGGGGCCGGGCCCAAGTGTTGTAAATACTGAACGCTGTCGCCATGATAACGCTCACTATCCCTACAACCTCAGGAGGCTCGTGCCTTGGACGTCGGTGAACGACTGCAATCGATCCGAAAGCTCAAAGGGCTTTCCCAGCGTGAACTCGCCAAGCGTGCGGGCGTCACCAACAGCACCATTTCGATGATCGAAAAGAACAGCGTCAGCCCTTCGATCAGTTCGCTGCGCAAAGTGCTGGGCGGCATTCCCATGTCCATGGTCGAGTTCTTTTCCGAAGAGATCCTGCAGGAAGTCCCGACCCAGATCGTCTACAAGGCCAACGAGCTGATCGACATTTCGGACGGCGCCGTGACCATGAAACTGGTCGGTCGCGCCCACCCGAGCCGGGCCATCGCCTTCCTCAACGAAATCTACCCGCCGGGCGCCGACACCGGCGAAGAGATGCTCACCCACGAAGGCGAGGAAACCGGGATTCTGGTGGAAGGGCGCCTGGAGCTGGTGGTGGGCCTTGAAACTTTTATCCTCGAAGCCGGCGACAGCTACTACTTTGAAAGTACCAAGCCGCATCGCTTCCGCAATCCGTTCGACTTGCCTGCGCGACTAATCAGCGCAGCCACGCCGGCGAACTTTTAGATCGAGAGGCGCCAGGCCATTGCGGCGAAGGCGTCCGGGCCGTTTGACCGATGCGCAACAAAACCCCTTCAACTTTGGGGTTGTTTCAGTGTGGCGGGCTTACCGCTATACTTGCGCCCGCCTGCGAACCGTGGCCGCAGGCGTGAATAGCCACCATTGAGGGTGAACGCGTGAACCTAATTATGAAAATGCTGGCCGCACCAGCAACCGTATTGGCCCTCTGGGCTGCCAGCGCTCAAGCTGCGACCAACGACGATATCGCCAAACGCCTTGAGCCGGTCGGCCAGGTCTGCGTTCAGGGTCAGGAGTGCAAGGGGATGGAAGTCGCCGCAGCCGCAGGCGGCGGTGGCGGCGCGAAGACGCCGGATGAAGTGATCGCCAAGCACTGCAACGCTTGCCACGGCTCCGGCCTGCTGGGCGCGCCGAAGATCGGCGACGCGGCGGCCTGGAAAGAGCGCGCCGACCACCAGGGCGGCCTCGACGGCATCCTGGCCAAGGCCATCACCGGCATCAACTCGATGCCGCCGAAGGGCACCTGCGCCGATTGCTCCGACGCCGAGCTCAAGGGCGCGATCCAGAAGATGTCCGGCCTGAAGTAAGGCGCTGCATCCTGCGAAAAAAACCGTCTTCGGACGGTTTTTTTGTGCCCGCGATCCGGCTCTGAGGCTGGTCATTGCAGCAATCTGGCGGCAAGCTCGGTCGTACCTCTATTCATGGAACGGGCGGGAGGCTTCAGATGGTGCAGCTGTGTTCGATCGAACAGGCCGTAGACGATGTGCTGGCGCGGTTGCCGGCGCACATCCACATGGGCCTGCCGCTGGGGCTGGGCAAGCCCAACCGCTTCGTCAACGCGCTGTACCGGCGCATCAAGGGCCTGCCGCAACGGCAACTGACGGTCTACACCGCCCTGTGCCTCGGCCGCCCGGCCTTGGGCGACGGTCTGCAGAAGCGCTTTCTCGAACCCTTCGTCGACCGGGTCTTCGGCGATTACCCGGAACTGGAGTTCCTCGCCGACCTGCGCCGCGACAGCCTGCCGGCCAACATCCGCATCGAGCAGTTCTTCATGCAGCCCGGCAGCCTGCTGCACAGCTCGCAGGCCCAGCAGGACTACGTCAGCAGCAACTACAGCCACGCGGCCCGCGACATCAACGCCGCCGGGCTGAACCTGGTGGCGCAGTTGCTGGCCAGCAGCGCCGAGCATCCCGATCGCCTGAGCCTGAGCTGCAACCCGGACATCACCCTCGACCTGCTGCCGATGATCGCCAAGCGCCGGGCCGCCGGGGAAACCATTCTGCTGGTGGGCCAGGTGCACACCGAACTGCCGTACATGCCCGGCGACGCCGAGGTGGACATCGGCACCTTCGACCTGCTGATCGACGAGAAGGACAGCAGCACGCTGTTTTCCACGCCGAACATGCCGGTGGGGTTTCAGGACCATTTCATCGGCCTGCACGCCAGCGCGCTGGTGCGCGACGGCGGCACGCTGCAGATCGGCATCGGCTCGATGGGCGACGCGCTGACCGCCGCGTTGCTGGCCCGCCAGGCCGACAACGGCGGATACCGCAACCTGCTGGCAGAGGTGAACCTCAGCCCGTGGGCCCGGCTGGTCGAGGGCGAGGGCGGTCTCGAACCGTTCGCCAAGGGCCTGTACGGCTGCAGCGAAATGTTCGTCAACGGTTTGCTGGTGCTGGCGGAGGCGGGGATCATTCGGCGCAAGGTCTACCCGGATGTGCCGACCCAGGAGCGGGCCAACGCCGGCACCCTCGATGAAGCCGCGCAATCCGACGGCGTTTCGGTGCACGGCGGCTTCTTCCTCGGGCCGCGCAGTTTCTACGAGCGCCTGCGCGACCGGCCCGCCGGCAAGCGCTGCGAATTCGACATGACCCGCATCAGCTACATCAACGAGCTGTACGGCCAGGAAGCGCTCAAGCGCTTGCAGCGCCTCGATGCACGGTTCATCAACACCGTGTTCACCATGACCCTGCTGGGCGCCGGGGTGGCCGACCAGTTGGAGGACGGGCGGGTGCTCAGCGGCGTCGGCGGGCAATACAACTTCGTTGCCCAAGGCCATGCGCTGGAGGGCGCGCGGTCGATCCTGCTGCTGCGCAGCTGGCGCGAGTCCGGCGGCGAGGTCAGTTCGAACATCGTCTGGGAGTACGGCCACTGCACGATTCCGCGGCACCTGCGCGACATCGTGGTCACCGAGTACGGCATCGCCGACCTGCGCGGCAAGTCCGATGCGGCGGTGATCGAGGCCTTGCTGAACATCAGCGACTCGCGCTTTCAGCCGGAGCTGACCGAGCGGGCGCAGAAGGCCGGCAAACTGCCGAAGGATTTCCGCCTCGATCCACGTTTCGCCGACAACAGCCCGCAGCGTTTGCAGGGGATCGCCGCGCGGCATCCGAACCTGTTTCCGGAATATCCGCTGGGTTGCGATTTCACCGAGGTGGAGCGGGATCTGCTGCGGGCGCTGAACTGGCTCAAGAGCAAGTTCAAGCTGAGCGAGGTCCTTGAGTTGGGGAAAGCGGCGCTGGATGCGCCGCAGGCGTCGGCGTTCCCCGGGCACCTTGAGCGGATGCGACTGACAACCCCGGAAGGCCTGAAGGAAGACCTGTTTCAGCGCCTGCTGCTCACCGGCCTGAAAGCCACCACGCAATGACATCAGCAGCCAAAACAACTGTGGGAGCCAGCCTGCCGGCGATGGCGGCCTGTCAGCCATGAATATGTCGGCTGACCCGGCGCCATCACCAGCAGGCAGGCTCCCACAAGGGCACTGCTGTGCGGGTTACTCGATGAAGGTGACGACGCCGTCCTTCAGCGATTTGACCCGGGCCAGCGATTCGACGCGGTAGCCCTGGGAATCCAGCTCGGCGCGGCCGCCCTGGAACGACTTCTCGATGACGATGCCCAGGCCCGCCACGGTGGCGCCGGCCTGCTTGATGATCGAGATCAGCGCCTGGGACGCTTTGCCGTTGGCCAGGAAGTCGTCGATGATCAGCACGCGGTCGCTGCTGGTCAGGTGACGCGGGGAAATGGCCACGGTGCTTTCGGTCTGCTTGGTGAACGAGTACACGGTCGCCGACAGCAGGTTCTCGGTCAGGGTCAGGGACTGGTGCTTGCGGGCGAAGATCACCGGCACGCCCAGGTTCAGGCCGGTCATGATCGCCGGCGCGATGCCCGAGGCTTCGATGGTGACGATCTTGGTGATGCCCGAATCCTTGAACAGCGCGGCGAACTCGTCGCCGATCAGCTTCATCAGGGCCGGGTCGATCTGATGGTTCAGAAAGGCGTCGACTTTCAGGACCTGGTCGGAAAGCACGATGCCTTCTTCGCGGATTTTCTTGTGCAGTGCTTCCATGAAGCGTTCCTCTACTGGCGCCGTGTGCGCCGAAGGTCTAGTAAAAAGTGGTCGATTCTAACGCTTTAGCATCGCGCGTATATCGGCCAATGCGTTGTTGCCCCGCACGGCCTTGACTTCGGTCGGGGTGTCGTCGTTGCCTTCCCAGGCCAGGTCGTCCGGCGGCAGCTCGTCGAGGAAGCGGCTCGGCGCGCAATCGACGATCTCGCCGTACTGCTTGCGCTTGGCGGCGAAGGTGAAGGCCAGGGTCTGGCGGGCGCGGGTGATGCCCACGTAGGCCAGGCGGCGTTCCTCCTCGATGGTGTCGGCCTCGATGCTGGAACGGTGCGGCAGGATTTCCTCTTCCATGCCCATGATGAACACGTAGGGGAACTCCAGGCCCTTGGACGCGTGCAGGGTCATCATCTGCACGCCCTCGGCGCCGTCTTCCTCTTCCTGCTGGCGTTCGAGCATGTCGCGCAGCACGAGTTTGCCGATGGCGTCCTCGACGGTCATCTCGCCGTCTTCGTCTTTCTCCAGGGTGTTCTTCAACGCTTCGATCAGGAACCAGACGTTGCTCATCCGGTAGTCCGCGGCCTTGTCGCTGGAGCTGTTGGTGCGCAGCCAGTTCTCGTAGTCCATGACCATGCTGCGCAGGGCCGAGATCGGGTCTTCGCCGGCGCATTGCTCGCGCACCCGGTCCATGAAGCGCTTGAAGCGCGACAGGCGGTCGGTGAAGCGGCTGTCCAGGTGCTCGCCCAGGCCCAGCTCGTCGGTGGCGGCGTACATCGAGATCTTGCGCTCGGTGGCGTAGTTGCCGAGCTTCTCCAGGGTGGTGGAGCCGATCTCCCGACGCGGCACGTTGATCACCCGTAGGAAGGCGTTGTCGTCGTCCGGGTTCACGATCAGGCGGAAGTAGGCCATCAGGTCCTTCACTTCCTGGCGGCCGAAGAAGCTGTTGCCGCCGGAGAGACGGTACGGCACCTGGTGGTGCTGCAGCTTCAGCTCGATCAGCTTGGCCTGGTAGTTGCCGCGGTAGAGGATCGCGAAGTCGCTGTAGGGCCGGTCGGTGCGCAGGTGCAGGCTGAGGATTTCCATGGCCACCCGCTCGGCCTCGGCGTCCTCGTTGCGGCAGCGGATCACGCGGATCTCGTCGCCGTGGCCCATCTCGCTCCACAGCTGCTTCTCGAACTCGTGGGGGTTGTTGGAGATCAGCACGTTGGCGCAGCGCAGGATGCGGCTGGTGGAGCGGTAGTTCTGCTCCAGCATCACCACTTTCAGGGACGGGTAGTCTTCCTTGAGCAGCATCAGGTTTTCCGGCCGCGCGCCGCGCCAGGCGTAGATCGACTGGTCGTCGTCGCCCACCACGGTGAACTGGTTGCGCTTGCCGATCAGCATCTTCACCAGCAGGTACTGGCTGGCGTTGGTGTCCTGGTATTCGTCCACCAGCAGGTAGCGCACCTTGTTCTGCCATTTTTCGAGGATGTCGGCGTGGTCCTCGAAGAGCTTCACCGGCAGCAGGATCAGGTCGTCGAAGTCCACCGCGTTGAACGCCTTGAGCGTGCGCTGGTAGTGGGTGTAGACGATGGCGGCGGTCTGTTCCTTGGGGTTGCGCGCGTTCTCCAGGGCCTGGGCCGGCAGGATCAGGTCGTTCTTCCAGGCGCCGATCATGTTCTTGATCTCGTCGACGCCGTCGTCGCCCGAGTATTCCTTCTGCATGATGTCGGTCATCAGCGACTTGACGTCGGTCTCGTCGAAGATCGAGAAGCCGGGCTTGTAGCCCAGGCGCTCGTGCTCCTTGCGGATGATGTTCAGGCCCAGGTTGTGGAAGGTGCTGACCGTCAGGCCGCGGCCTTCGCCGGCGCGCAGCAGGGTGCCGACCCGCTCCTTCATCTCGCGGGCGGCCTTGTTGGTGAAGGTCATCGCGACGATGTACTGGGCGCGGATGCCGCAGTTCTGGATCAGGTGCGCGATCTTGCGCGTGATCACGCTGGTCTTGCCGGAGCCAGCGCCGGCGAGCACCAAAAGAGGGCCGCCGACGTAGTTCACGGCCTCTTGCTGCCGGGGATTGAGTCGGGACATACGGAAATTCGGGAGTCGTTGACGAAATGGGGCGGCATTTTAACAGGCTCAGCGAATTGTGCCGCCCCTGTCCGACTTGTGACGCAGCACGCGGTTACAGTTTGCCGGTTTTGATACTTTCACGCAGGATGTGCGGAGATTTTGCGTCTAATGTTCTCATTCGTGACACAAAACGACGATTTGATAACCGATGTCATTTGGTCATTGGCCGGCGCAACGGCATAATGCCCGCCGCCCACATCATTGCAGAGTCTAGGGAGTCAGCTTGTCTACGCCTGTCGAACCCTTGCGTTTGCTGCTGCTGGCCGAAGAGCCGGCCTGGACAGCTCTATTGCGCGAGTGCCTGGCGCCGATGGGCAGCTCGGTGGTGCTGATCGGCGCGCCGGACTGGGATTCGGTCAGCCGTCTGTTCGAAGACAACCGTCACGCGGTGCTGCTGACCGCCCCGGCCCTGCAGCCGGCGCCCGGACGCTGCAGCCTGCCGACGGTGCTGCTGCTGGAGCACGAGCCGGCGACCCCGCCCGACGGCGTCAGCGACTGGCTGGTGCGCGACGGGCTCGACACCGGCACGCTGCGCCGCTGCCTGCGCCATGTGCGCGAGCGGGGCGTGCTGGAAAACACCCTGCAACGCCTGGCCGAACAGGATCCGCTGACCGGGATCGCCAACCGCCAGGGTTTCCAGACCCTGCTCACGGCCCGCCTGGCCGAGCACGACGGCCGCGGCCTGGCCCTCGGGCACCTGGACCTGGACAACTTCCGCCACGCCAACGACGCCCTCGGCCACCAGGCCGGCGACCGCCTGATCCTGCAAGTGGTGGCGCGGCTCAAGAGCCAACTGGAGGCCGGCGACCAGCTGGCCCGGCTGGGCAGCGACGAATTCGCCCTGCTGATCGACACCCGCCGCGCCCCGCAGCGCGCCGAGTGGATGGCCGAACGCATCACCGAAGCGCTGGCCGAACCCTACTGGATCGACGGCGAAAGCCTGCTGATCGGCTCCAGCCTGGGCATCGCCCATGCCCGCGCCCACGCCGGCGCCGACCCGCTGATGTGGCACGCGCACATCGCCATGCAGCAGGCCAAGAGCACCCAGGGCTGCACCTTCCACATCTTCAACGAACGGATCAACCGCAACGCGCGGAGCATGGCCGACCTCGAAAGCGAGCTGCGCCGGGCCTTGCGCCGCGACGAGCTGGAGCTGCACTACCAGCCGCGCCTGAACCTGGCGGACGGGCAGATCGTCGGCCTCGAAGCCCTGGTGCGCTGGCGCCACAGCGAACGCGGCCTGTTGCCGCCCAGCGAATTCGTGCCGCTGGCCGAGCAGAGCGGGCTGATCGTGCCGCTGGGCTACTGGGTGATCTCCCGGGCCCTGCGCGACATGCAGGCCCTGCGCGAACTCGGCCTGCCGGCGCTGCACATGGCGATCAACCTGTCGTTCCGCCAATTTCAGGACAGCCAGCTGCTGCCCACCCTCAGCCGCCTGATCGCCGAGCGCGGCGTCGAAGCGCAGTGGCTGGAGTTCGAACTCACCGAAACCGCCGTGATGCGCCGCAGCGACCTGGTCAAGCAGACCATGGACGCCCTCGGCCGCCTCGGCGTGCGCTTCTCGCTGGATGACTTCGGCACCGGGTTCTCGTCGTTCGTGCACCTCAACAGCCTGCCGATCACCTTGCTCAAGATCGACAAGAGCTTCGTCGGCGGCATGGAGCAGCGCGAAGAGAACCGCAAACTGGTGCACGCGATGATCAACCTGGCGCACAACCTGCACCTGGAAGTGGTCGCCGAAGGGGTGGAGACCCCGGAGCAGATGGCGCTGCTGCGCGGGTACGGTTGCGACCAGGTGCAGGGTTACCTGATCAGCAAGCCGTTGCCGCTGGCGGAGCTGGTGGCTTACCTCACGGTCGGTTCCGGCGAGCTGCCGGCGCTGGACGTCGTGGTCTGAGCGGATCATCCAGGCCAGTGCGGTGCCTCGGCTGAGGCCATCGCCAGCAGGCTGGCTCCTGCAGAGCACTGCGGGGCACCGCTGAACCCTGCGGGAGCCGGCCTGCTGGCGATGGCGCCCGTCCAGGCGCTGCAAAAGGATCATTCTGCCCGGGCGACGGCGAACGAATCCGAGGGCTCGCGCCGGATCATCCGGCTCATCTTCCACTCGAACCCCAGCGTCAGGCACACCGCCGCGCACGCCAGCCCCAGCGCCAGGCCCCACCAGACCCCGGTCGGCCCCCAGTGCAGGTGGAACGCCATCAGCCACGCCGCCGGCGCGCCGATCAGCCAGTAGCAGCCGAGCCCGACCAGAAACGTGGTCTTGGCGTCCTTGAGCCCGCGGATGCAGCCCATGGCGATGGTCTGCACGCCGTCGAACAGCTCGAACCACGCCGCCACCATCAGCAGGCTGACGGCCAGGCGGATCACCTCGGCGAACGCCGGGTCGTCGTGATCCAGGAACAGGCCCACCAGCGGGTCCGGCAACAGCCAGAACACCATGGCGAAGCACAGCATCACCGCCGCGCCGAAGGCGATCCC
The DNA here is from genome assembly GCF_044749305.1 of Pseudomonas sp. NPDC089534. NCBI lineage: Bacteria > Pseudomonadati > Pseudomonadota > Gammaproteobacteria > Pseudomonadales > Pseudomonadaceae > Pseudomonas > Pseudomonas sp. NPDC089534. Next base: position 61,819 of record NZ_JBIVHR010000013.1, read on the forward strand.
GACCCGCCCGGACATCCGCGCATCGGGCAATTGCCCGGCGCCGTAGTGCTGGCCGATGCGCATGGTGATCGCGTAGGACAGCCCCGCCGGCACCATGAACGCCACCGAGACGATCTGCAGGGCGATCTGGTGCGCCGCCAGTTGCGTGCTGCCCATGGTGCCCATGCACAGCGCGGCGAAGGCGAACAGCCCGACCTCCACGGCATAGGTGCCACCGATCGGCAGGCCCAGGCGCCACAGTTCCTTGAGGTATTGCCGGTTGAGGCGCGACAGGCCCTGGCGCAGCGGGTAGGCGTCGTAGGCCGGATGCCGGCGGATGTGCCAGGCCAGCGCCAGCGCCATGCCGTTGGCGACGATCGCCGTGACCAGGCCGATGCCCGTCAGCCCCAGTTTCGGCAGGCCGAACATACCGGTGATCAGCGCGTAGTTGAGCAGGAAGTTGGCCACGGTGCCGGCCAGGCTGATGACCATCACCGGGGTCGCCCGGCCGATGGCGCTGGTGAAGCCGCGCAGGGCCATGAAGCTCAGGTAGCCGGGCAGGGCGAACGGCAGGGCCAGCAGGAACTGTCCGGCGGCGTTGACGTTGGTTTCGGTCTGGCCGAACAGCAGCAGCACCGGCTTGAGGTTCCACAGCAGCAGGCCTGCGCCGAGGGCCATCAGCCAGGCCAGCCACAGGCCGGCCTGGGTCAGCCTTGCGGCGCCGAGGATGTCGCCGGCGCCCTGACGGATCGCCACCAGGGTGCCGACCGCCGCGATCACGCCGATGCAGAAGATCGACACGAACGAATAGCTCGCCGCGCCCAGGCCGCCGCCGGCCAGGGCCTCCGGGCTCAGGCGCGCCATCATCAGGGTGTCGGTCAGCACCATCAGCATGTGCGCCAACTGCGAGGCGATCAGCGGCCCCGCCAGCCGGAGGATGGCCCAGAGTTCGGTACGCACGGGACGCTGCATGGTGGTCACATCCTTTTAATCGAGGGAGCAAGAGACCGTCGATTCTCGCGGTTCGGCGGGGTTGGCACAAAGGGATAAAAAGGATGGGTGGCATGATTAAAACTCATCCAGAGACATTTCTGCTAAGTTGACGCCATCCCGCAACCGGAGCCTTGTCTATGTCCCGTCGTCTGCCTCCCTTGTATGCCCTGCGCGCATTCGAAGCAGCGGCGCGGCACAGCTCGTTCACCCGCGCCGCCGAAGAGTTGTCGATCACTCAGAGCGCGGTCAGCCGGCATATCCGCACGCTCGAAGAGCACTTCGCCTGCCGGCTGTTCCACCGCAGCGGCCGCAACCTGCAACTCACCGAATCGGCGCGCCTGCTGCTGCCCGGCATCCGTGAGGGTTTTGCGGCGCTCGAGCGGGCCTGCAATACCTTGCGCGCCGAAGATGACATCCTGCGCATGAAAGCCCCGTCGACCCTGACCATGCGCTGGCTGCTGGCGCGCCTGAGCCGCTTCCGCCATCTGCAGCCGGGCAACGAAGTGCAGCTGACCAGCGCCTGGATGGACGTGGATTCGGTGGACTTCAACAACGAACCGTTCGATTGCGCGGTGCTGCTCAGCGACGGGCATTTTCCCCCGGACTGGGAAGCCAGCCTATTGTTCCCGGAAGAACTGATCCCGGTGGGCGCGCCCAACCTGCCCGATGACCGGCCCTGGGACGCGGCGCGGCTGGCCGCCACCGAACTGCTGCACCCGACCCCGGACCGGCGCGACTGGCGCAGTTGGCTGGAGCGCATGGGCCTGTCCGAGCAGGTGTCGCTCAAGGGCGGGCAGGTGTTCGACACCCTGGAGCTGGGGATGATCGCGGCGGCGCGGGGCTATGGCGTATCGATGGGGGACCTGCTGATGGTGGCCGAGGATGTGGCCCAGGGACGGCTGAGCCTGCCGTGGCCCACCGCCGTCGCCAGCGGCCTGAACTACTACCTGGTGTGGCCCAAGACCCGCCCCGGAGGCGAACGTTTGCGCCGCCTCAGCGATTTTCTTCAGAGCGAGGTTCGGGCGATGGAGCTGCCGCAGGTCGCGCGCTTGAGCTGAATCGTTCGAGCCAGCACAATGCCGGCCTTGGGCCATAACCCTGTTATGCGCTCAAGTATTCGTTTTCACAGCCGAATATGTCCAAGTGGAACCGTCGTGCCGGTCCACGATACACCCCCATTATTAGAATATTTTCCGAGCCGTGATCAGGGAGGATCCGCAGGCCCGGCCAGGAGCTGTCCATGTCTCAACCCCGCGCCCGGATCGCCTCGCAGCTGGGCCTTGCGCTCGCTGTGATACTGGCGGTCGTCATCAGCGGCAGTACGGTGTTCGCCCTGCGTTCGCTGGATTCGGCCAACCTCGCCACCCGTGAAGAGCACCTGGCCAGCGAGGCGCGCCTGCTGGCCGACCAGCTGAGCACCTTCCACGGCACGCTGCGCGAAAGCACCCAGCGCCTGAGCGGGCTGTTCGAGAAGCGCTTCAGCGCGGGCCTGAGCGTCCACCCGGACGAACCGGTGACCGTCGCCGGCACCCGCACGCCGGGCCTGCACCTGGGCGGCGAGGTGTTGAACAACAACTTCAAGGAAGTCGACGAGTTCAAGCAGATGACCGCCGGCGTCGCCACGCTGTTCGTGCGCAGCGGCGAAGACTTCATCCGCGTCAGCACCTCCCTGAGCAAGCAGGACGGCACCCGGGCCATCGGCACCGTGCTCGACCACGCCCACCCGGCCTACGCGCGGTTGATGGCGGGGCAAGGCTATGTCGGCCGCGCCTTGCTGTTCGAACGCCTGTACATGACCCAGTACACCCCGGTGCGCGACGCTAGCGGCAAGGTGATCGCCGTCTTGTTCGTCGGCTTCGACTACACCGATGCGCAGAACGCCCAGTTCGACAACCTCAAGCGCTTCCGCATCGGCCAGACCGGCTCGCTGGCGCTGCTGGACGAGCAGAGCAAATGGCTGGTGGCCCCGGCCGGCGTGCAGGCGCCGGAGCAGGCGGTGTCGGTGGTCGCCGGCCTGGCGAAGACGCCGGGCAAGGGCCGCTTCTGGAGCGACAGCGCCGAAGACTTCTACAGCATCGCCGTACCGTTCGACGGCGGGCCGTGGTCGGTGGTGGCGAGCATGCCGAAAAGCGAGATCCGCGCCGTGACCTGGAGCGTCGGCACGCAACTGGCCATCGGCAGCCTGCTGGCGATGCTGCTGGCGGTGGGTTCCGTGGTCTGGCTGCTGCGCAGCAAGCTGCAGCCGCTGGGGGATCTGGTGCGGCAGGCCGAGGCGCTGGGCGCCGGCGACCTGAGCGTGCGTCTGGACGTTTCGAGCCACGACGAGATCGGTCAGCTGGCCCGCGCCTTCAACCAGATGAGCCAGGCCCTGTCGACCATGGTCGAGCACATCCGCCGCTCCTCCGAAGAGGTCAACCGCCGCGCCCAGGCGCTGTCGGGCCTGTCCGGCGGCGCCTACGAAGGCATGGAGCAGCAGTCGGGCGAGATCACCAGCATGGCGGGCGCGGTCGAGGAGTTTTCCGCCACTTCGCTGAACATCGCCGACAACATGGGCAACACCCAGCGCCTGGCCCAGGAAAACGCCCAGCAGACCCAGATCGGCCGGACGTCGATGGAGGAAGCGTCTTCGTCGCTGGAGCAGATCGCCGGCGCGCTGAACACCACGGCGACCGTCATCAACACCCTCGGCCAGCGTTCCCAGGAGATCGGCGGGATCGTCAGCGTGATCACCTCGATCGCCGAGCAGACCAACCTGCTGGCGCTCAACGCCGCCATCGAAGCGGCCCGCGCCGGCGAGCAGGGCCGTGGCTTCGCCGTGGTGGCCGACGAGGTGCGCAACCTGGCCTCGCGCACCCGCCAGGCGACCGACGAAATCTCCGGGATGATCCACAGCATCCAGCAGGAAACCGGCAACGCCATCAGCACCATGGAGCAGGGCAACGTGCTGATGCAGGAAGGCCTGTCGCGCAACGCCAACGTCGCCGAGGCGCTGGCGCGGATCGACGAGCAGAGCCGCTCGGCCGGCCAGCAGTTCGCGGCGATCACCACCGCGACCCAGGAGCAGAGCAGCACCGCGACCCTGCTCAGCAGCAACCTGCAGAGCATCGCGCTGGCCAACAGCGAGCAGCGTGAAGTGGTGTCCAACCTGGCGGTCACCGCCAAGGAGCTGGAGAAGCTGGCGGCGGACCTGCGTTCCGAGGTCGACCGCTTCCGCTGAGTCGCGCCTGACATCGCTATCGCGGGCAAGCCCGCTCCCACAGGTTTACCGGTGCTGCCGGATCCGCTGGGAGCAGGCTAGCCCGCGAAGGCGGTTTCCCTCCACCCTCGAAGTGCCAGCCAGCCAGCCAGCCAGCCAGTCCGCCATCGCCAGCAGGCTGGCTCCCACAGTTCTAGCCGCAGCACCGCGTTTCTTGTGGGAGCGGGCTTGCCCGCGATGACGGCGGACCATCCGACATCGATGTGCCGGACAGACCGCCATCGCCAGCAGGCTGGCTCCCACAGTTCCAGCCGCACCACCGCGCCCCTTGTGGGAGCGGGCTTGCCTGCGATGACGGCGGACCATCCGACATCGATGTGCCGGACAGACCGCCATCGCCAACAGGCGGGCTCCCACAGTTTCAGCCGCACCACCGCGCCCCTGTGGGAGCGAGCCTGCTCGCGATGGGCCCGACGCGGTTCCCGCCCCTACTGCGTCGCCGGCCGGTACTGCAGCGCCTCCGCCAGATGCTCGCGGCGGATGTCGTCGCTTTGTTCGAGATCGGCCAGTGTCCGCGCCACCTTGAGCAGGCGGTGCGCCGAGCGCAGCGACAGCGTCAGGCGCTCGCAGGCCGACTCCAGCCACGCCTCGTCGGCTGTGGATAACCCGCAATGGCGCCGCAGCCCCGGCAAATCCAGGAAGGCATTGGCGCACCGTTGGCGCTTCTGCTGGCGCTCCCGGGCCTCGGCCACTTGCCCGGCGGCGCTGGCGCTGTCCTCCCCCGGTTTCACCTGCGGATTCAACGCCGTGGCCTCCCGTGCCACCGTCAGGTGCAGGTCGATCCGGTCCAGCAGCGGCCCCGACAGCTTGTTGCGGTAGCGCTGCACCATGTCCGGCGTGCACGAGCAGCGGCCGGTGGGCTCGCCAAGATATCCACAGGGGCACGGGTTCATCGCCGCCACCAGTTGAAAGCGCGCCGGAAAGCGCACCCGTTCCTTGGCCCGGGCAATCACGATGTGGCCCGACTCCAGCGGCTCGCGCAGCACTTCCAGCACCTTGCGGTCGAACTCCGGCAGTTCGTCGAGGAACAGCACGCCATGGTGGGCGAGGGTGATTTCGCCGGGCTGCGGCTTTGAGCTGCCGCCGACCAAGGCCGGCCCGGACGCCGAGTGGTGCGGCTGGCGGAAGGGGCGTTGCGGCCAGTGGGTCAGCGGCGCGCCGTTGGCGACCGACTGGATGGCCGCGACCTCCAGCGCTTCGCTCTCGGCCAGCGGCGGCAACAGCCCCGGCAAGCGGCTGGCGAGCAGGGTCTTGCCGGTGCCCGGCGGCCCGCTGAACAGCAGGTTGTGGGCGCCTGCCGCGGCGATCAGCAAGGCGCGTTTGGCGGCCGCCTGGCCCTGCACCTCGCTGAGGTCGGGGTAGGGCTTGGCGGCGTGGATCAGGCCGTCCGAGACATACGGCTCCACGGGCGTATGCCCGTTGAAGTGCGCCACCGCCTGCAGCAGGTGATCCACCGCGATCACCTTCAGCCCCGACGCCAGGCACGCCTCCTCGGCGTTGGCCCGCGGCACCACCAGCGAGCGCCCGGCCTTGCGCGCCGCCAGCGCCGCCGGCAACACCCCGCGCACCGGCCGCACGGCGCCGGACAGCGCCAGTTCGCCCAGACACTCCACGTCGTCCAGGGTCAGGGTCGGCACCTGCACGCTGGCCGAGAGGATGCCCAGGGCGATGGCCAGGTCGAAGCGCCCGCCGTCCTTGGGCAGGTCCGCCGGGGCCAGGTTCAGGGTGATGCGCCGGGCCGGAAACTGCAGCCCGGAATTGATGATCGCGCTGCGCACCCGGTCCTTGCTCTCCTTCACCGCCGTTTCGGGCAGGCCGACCATGGTCAGCGACGGCAGGCCGTTGGCCAGGTGGACTTCGACGGTGACGGCGGGGGCCTCCACGCCGATCTGGGCGCGGCTGTGGACGATGGAGAGGGACATGGGCGTTCCTTGAAATGGGCGGGCCGCTTCCTGCGGTGCTTCAAGGGTAGACGGGGGCCGGGGAGCCGGCGGCGGGGGCGCGGCGGCAAACTTTCACCGGATGTTGCCGGGGGGCGCCGGACAAAGGAAAACCGCCTTGCGGCGGTTTTCGTTGCAGCGTTTTGCAGGGGCGGTCAGGCGCCCACGGCTTCCGCCGGGCCGGGCCCCCGGGCGAATCGGGTCGCCGACGTCTGCAGCAGCAGCGCGACGGAGCCTGCGACCAGCAGGAACGGCAGCAGCCAGGCGTTCTCGATGATCGCCAGCTGCAGGCCGAGGATCACCAGCAGCGCCGGGGTGGCCAGGGCGTTCGCCCGGCTGACGGCCAGCCCGACGGCGGCCTCGCTGTAGCGGCTGGCGATGGCGACGCGGATGTGCACCCGCGCGCCGCCGAACGCCATGCCCAGCAACAGCAGGCTCGCACCCTTGAGGATCAGGGTGTCCGGCATCAGCAGCCACATGGCCGTGGCGGTGACCGCCAGCGCCAGCAGTCCCGACAGGTAGGCCAGCAGGTTGCGGCCGGTGTTGGCGATGATCACCAGCACCCCGATCAGGGCCATGCCCAGGCCGAACACCGCATCGAGCACGCCCAGCTCGAACAGGGTCCAGCCGTGGTTCGACACGTAGACCGGCAGCATGAAGTTGAACGCCCCGAGGATCGGCCAGACCAGGATCATCGGCACCAGCAGCGTCAGCGGAAGCCGGGCCGGCGCCGCCGCTTCGCGGGCCGCCTGCGCCGCCTCCGGCAGGCGCTCGCGGGTGTAGCAGGCGGCGGCGACCAGCAGGAACCCGCCGCTGAGCACGAGGGCGAAACCGATGGCGCTCAGCCTCGGCATCAGGCCCGCCGCCAGCAGCGGGCCGATCATCAGGGCCGCCTGGCTGGTGGCGGTCGTCGCGCCGCTGATCCGGCGCACCTTCGCCTGATCCATGCCGCGCTGGATCTGGGTGAACCACATGTCCAGGCTGGCCTCAAGCAGCAGCACCATCAGCCAGGCGAACAGGTTGGCGATCAGCAGGCCGGCGGTGAAGTCCCCGGACACCCCCGGCACCAGGGCCAGTGCGCTCAGGCCCAGCACGAACGCGCCGCTCATCTGCCGCCCGCTCAGGGAGCGCGACAGGCGCCGGATCATCAGCGGCGTGATGAACGCCGGAAGGAACGAGCAGAAGATCGCCAGCGCCAGCGGCAGGTAGCCGCCTTCGTTGCGGGTGAGGATGGTCCACGTCAGCGAGACCATCAGCGCGCCGGAGAACAACCGGTAAACCGTCGAGCAGACCAGGAACCGGGCCAGCTCTTTTGAAGTGTCATGGGTCATGTCATCGATCCTTGCCCCGTGGGGCGCGGCCGTACTGCGAGTGGGTGGGAGACGTCAGGCCGCCCGCGGGCGCGGTGCGGCCGACGTCGGTCCGGGCCGGGTTCAGCCCAGGGTGCGCATCACATCGAGGGTCTTGTCGATGTCTTCCGGCGTGTTGACGATCCCGGCGGAGAACCGCACCGTCGAATGGCGGTAGGGCGTGGCGCTGGCGATGATCTTGTGCGCCTTGAGCCTGGCCACCACGTCCTTCGGATCCCGGCCCTTCACGTCGCAGCAGACGATGCCGGCGGAGAACGCCGCGGAGCGCGGTGTGTGCAGGTACACGTTCGGCAGCTTCGCCAGGCCTTCCTTGAGCCGGCCGTTGAGTTCGGCGACGCGGTCGGCGATGCGTTTGCGGCCGATCTGCTTGATGAACTCGAACGCCTCGATCATGCCCCACTGGTTCTCGAACGCCAGGAAGCCGCCGGGGCTGACCCAGGCCGCCGGGGTGGCGCCCTGCGGGTCGCGTTCCTGGCGCCAGGCGTTGGCGGGTTCGGCGGCCATGATGGTGGGGATGGTCGGGGTGATGTGCGCCCATTGGCCTTCGCGGGCCCAGACCAGGCCGGTGCCGTGGGGCCCCAGGATCCACTTGTGGGTGCCGGCGCTGAAGAAGTCGCAGCCCAGGCTTGCGACCTGCGCCTCTGAGCAGCCGAAGCCGTGCACGCCGTCGACCACGTAGATGATCCGGTCGGCTTCGTCGCGTTGCCGGTTGACCCGCGCCACGAGGTCGCCGATCTCCTTCAGCGGCAGGCGCACGCCGGTGCCCGAGTGCACCCAGGTCATCGCCAGGATGCGGGTCGCGGGTTTGATGGCGGCCTCGATGCGGCCGACGATGGCGTCGGTGCTGACGTCTTCGGGACCTTCGTACAGGTCGATCCGGCGGATGCTCCCGCCCCATTTGACGACCGCCAGGCGCATGGCCTCGTCATGGGTGTACCACTCGTGGCGGGTGGTCAGGATTTCCTGGTCGGGCCTGAGCCTGAGGCCGTTGTAGACCATCGCCAGACCTTGCGTGGTGCTGGTGGTCAGGGCGATGTCCTCGGCCCGTCCGCCGGTGTAGTCGGCGGCCGTTTCGCACACCTTGCGCCAGACCATGTCCTCGGGCCGGGCGAACATGTTGTCTTCGAGGTAGGTGTAGGGGTTCTCGTCGAAGGCCTGCCGGTGGCGGTCCATCGCCTCGCGCACCGGCCTCGGGTTGGAGGCCAGAAAGAAATTGGAAATGTGCACGTACTCGGGCGACAGCCTGAACTGCGCCCGCACCGATGCCCAATCCTTGGGGTCCAGCTTCACCGCCACATCATCCTGCACGGGCGCGTTGCCTGCCCATGCCTGTCCCGCACCTGCTGCCATGCTGCCTCCAATCAGGGCCGCTCCAGCTGCCGCGCCCATGAATTCACGTCTTCCCAGACTCATACCGTTTCCCTGTCGTTTCAGATCGAAGTGCGCGCAGGACGCGCAAACATAGCATTGTAAATTCGCTGCCCATAGAGCCCGACGGCGAGGCCGAGGACGATCAGGATCACCGCCAGCACCTTGTTCAGCGGCACGCTTTCGTTGAACACCACGACCGAGCCGAGCATGCCGAAGATCGGCACCAGCAACGACAGCGGCGCCACCGTGGACACCGGATAGGTCTTGAGCAGCGAGTTCCAGATCCAGTAGGCGAACAGCGTGTTGGGGTAGACCTGGAACAGGATCGACAGCACGGCGGTGCGGTCGACCTGCTGGACGAACGCGGTGTAGCCGGCGCTGCCGTTGACGGCGTAGTCGAGGGCGAACAGCGGGATCGGCGCGAAGGCGCTGGACCACACCAGGAAGCCGAACACGTCCTTGGTGCTGGCTTTCTTGTTGATGATGTTGGCCACGCTCCAGGACGCCGCGCCCACCAGCACCAGCAGCACGCCCGGCAGGCTGACCGAGCCGTCGCTGATCTTGATGATGCACAGCAGCCCGGCGAGCGCGATCAGCATGCCCAGCACCTGGAAGCGGGTCAGGGCTTCGCGGAACACCCAGCCGCCGAGCAGGATGGTGAAGAACGCGCTGAACTGCAGCACCAGCGAAGCGATGCCCGCGGAGAGGCCGGCCTTGATGCCCAGGTTGACCACGCCCCACAGGCCGATGCCGAACACCAGCCCGTAGCCGATGATGTAGCGCCAGGGCACATTCGGCCGGCGGATGAAGAAGATCGCCGGAAGCGCACAAAGACTGAAGCGGATGCCCGCCAGGATGAACGGGTCGACGGTGGCCAGTCCCAGTTTGATCACCGAGAAGTTGACGCCCCAGATCGCCGTGATCAGTACAGCCAATACTACGTGCAGTGGTTTCATGGTTGATTCGCCTTCAGGAGGTTGGGCTTTTTCACGCGACGGACGTCAGGCTCTCGGCGAGGCTCACTCGGGAGAAGAGCGCTTGCATCCAGGCTTGGGTCTGCTGCGGGTCGGCGGCCTTGACGATGCCCGCCAGGGGCGCCTCGAACGCCGAGTACGTCACGTGCTCCGGCAGCGGCGTGCCGGGCTGCAGCTCGTTCCACTGCACCACCAGCGGGCTGGCGCGCAGCTCGTCCGCGCCGTCCAGGCCCTGATAGGTGCGCTCGCGGTGGGTGTGCCCGGGGAAGACGAACCAGCCGTAGCCCAGGGTCGGCCGCTGGCCGGTCCAGAGCGCGCCGCCGACGTCGCCGTCCACGTGGATGCGCAGTTCCAGCGACGGCAGGTGGATGCCGGTGGCCAGTTCGTAGGTCGCGACCACGTCGGCGCCGCCCACCCGGTTGCCCACCTCAAGGAACACCGGCTCGTCGCCTTCCATGATGGCTTCCAGGTGGAACGCACCGTTGCGGATCTGCACCGCCTCCAGCACGGCGGCCACCCAGGCCTGCATCTTCGGGGTGGTCTCCAGGTGCCAGGAGCCCAGCGGGTGTCCGCGCTCCATGTAGTCCAGGCAGGTGCCGACGTATTCGCTGGACAGCAGGGTGAGGATCCGGCCATCCATGACCAGGCCGTCGAAATGGCGGATCGGGCCGCTGATGTATTCCTCGACCTGGAACTCGTCGATCTCCAGCGACAGGTCGCCGACCTTTTGCCGGATCTCGGCCAGGGCGCGGGCAGGCTGCGGGTGGATGCTCACATCCATGCTCGACGCGCCGCTGTGCGGCTTGAGCACGGTCGCGCCGTGCCACGGCACCTGGCCTTCCTGCGCCAGGTAGCGTGCCAGCGGCATGAAGCGCGGCACGCGCAGTCGGCGGGCCTCGACGGCGGCCTTCATGTCCAGCTTGTTGCGCGACAGGTTCACGGCCGCCAGGGGCGTCCCTTCGACACCCAGCGCTTCGCGCAGGCGCGCCGCGTCGAGCAGTTCGTATTCGGACATCGAGATGATCCGGTCGAAGCGCTGCGGCGCCTGCTCCAGCCACTGCGTGGCCTCTTCGAAGGCGCTGGCCAGGCCCGGCCGCACGACGCGCTCGCAGCGCAGCTCCGGCGGCAGCGTGTCGATGGCGGCCTGTTTGCCCAGGTAGGTGACATCGTGCAGTCGGTGATCGATGCCGCGGTGGTACTCGATGCGCGGGTAGGGCACCCGGTGAAGAACGAGGATTTTCATGGTCAGGGTCTCGAAGCGAAAGGGTCAGGGGTCAGGAGGCGACCTTGAACAGCGGTTCGGCGGTCAGGCTGCGGTCCAGGACGGCGAGCCACTGCTCGCGCAGCACCCTGACCAGATCGCGGATGTCGACCTTCGCGTCGTGCAGCGCCACGCACGCGTGGGCGACGAAGTCGCTGTTGTCCCGCGCAACGGCATGGATCAGCCGCGCTTCGCCCGCGACCCACGCGCTTTCGAGCAGGGTGACGGCCTCGCGGGCCAGGCCCAGTTCCTGCGCCGCCAGCGTCAGCGTGTCCTCGACCAGCGCCTGCCGGTCGCCCAGGCCGGCCACGTCGAGCGTCATGTCGCGGGGCACGCCGAACATCACGGTGGCGGCGCTGCAGGCGGCCGGCGGCAACGCCTTCGGCACCGCTTCGGCGAACACCGAGTCGACCCAGGCCGCATACAGGTCGAGGCCGTGGACGGCCTGCGCCAGGGTCCAGATCTTCATGCCGCCGGGACGCCGGTTGGGCTCGATCACGGCGGTGCTGCAGCCGCTGTCGCTGAGCTTGATCTCGTTGTGGAACGGCCCGATGCGCTGGCCCACCAGCCGGTTGACCTGCTCGCCCGCGACGCGGATGGCCAGCCGCTCTTCCTCGCTCAGGCGCGCCGGCAGGATCTGCGCGACTTCCACCGGATAGCGGCCGGTGGCGCTGACTTTTTCGGTGATGAACCACAGGTCGCCCAGGCCGTCGTAGGAATACTCGCGGGTGAACGGGATGAACGCTTCCGCCAGCACGCCGCCGTCGAGGTACGGCGCCACTTCGGCGAAGGCCTGCTCGCAGTCGCCGCCGGGCGCGACCATCACCACGCCGCGGTTGTTGCCTTCGCACGCAGGCTTGATCACGAAGCCGCGTTCCTGGCGGGCGGCGAACGTGCGCACGTCGTTGACGCCGTCGATGCGCATGAAGTCCGGCAGCATCACCCCTTCGCGGTTCAGCAGGGGGCGCAGGCGGTCTTCGGCGATGCGGTAGGCCAGCTTGTCGAACGCGCCGAGGGCCAGCGCGGCGTCGTCCACCGCCAGGCCGAGGCGTTCGAGCAGCGCGGCGCCGCTGGCCACGGCGTTGTCGGAGAACACCAGGCCGGCGCTGACCCTGGCCGCGTCGTCGCCCAGCAGGCCCAGCGCCTGCCCGACGAAGTCGGGCGCCAGCGGATCGGCGGCGATGACCCGGTCGCTGATGGTCTTGTCATGGTCCTGGGGCTCGGCCCGGACCAGCCAGGTCTCGGCTCCCCATCGCTGGCGCGCATGGTTGCGCATGTGCAGGACGTCGCCGATCCGGCTCAGGTTGTAGTCCACGATTAACAGTACAGGCGCACGCAACGGCATGTTCGTCATCCTCATGCATGAATAGGGTCATGAACGGCAGAACGGGGGCGGGCGGACACCCGCCGGGTTTTCAATGACTTTCGGTTTCGTACCGGATATCCAGCGCGGTTGCGGAAAGGGTCGCCAGGCGCTTGAGCTCCGAAGCCTGGCGGGTGCGCTCGAACGTCCACAGCAGCTGACCGAGGAACACCTCGCGGGCATGGGCGGGGATCACGTCGCCGGCCTTGAGCAGGATGTGCCTGACGGTCGGGGCCAGCGGCAGGTCGTTGAGCGTCACCGAGTGCAGCGTGCCCGGCTTGGCGAAGTAGACCCGGAAGAACGTCGCCACCGACTGCGGGCTGGTGCCGTCGGCACGCCAGGCGAATTCCGCCAGCCGCTGTTCGAAACCGTTGCGCCGGCCGGCGTCGTCCTGGCTGGCCAGCAGCAGGTCCAGCCACAGCGACAGCATGCTCTGGCCCTGGGTGACGGCCTCGACGCTGTGGGAGATCAGGCTGCCGCCGACGCGCGGGTTGATTTCGATCAGGTCCCAGCGTTGCCCGGTGAAGCGCGCTTCCACGTGGTAGCAGCCCCACTTGAGCTCCATGCAGCCCAGCACCTGGCCGAGCCAGTCCAGGCCCTGGGCGATCTGCGCCTGGTCGAGGCTGGCCGGCGGCGTGGTGCAGCTGTCCTCCAGCACCGTCTCGGCGGTCTCGGTCACTTCGTGCTTTTCATGGACGGCCACGACATGGGCGCGGCCGTCGATCAGCAGGGTCTCGAAGCTGAATTCGTGGCCGGGGATGTAGTCCTCCGCCATGAACTCCAGCCCTTCGTTGAACGCCGAGGCATATACCGTGTCCTCGGCGGAAGCCAGGCGCAGCTCTTCGAGCGCGCTCCAGCGGGTGTCCTGGCGCAGCGGAAACGCTGCGTAGGACGCGATTCCGTGAATCGGCTTGATGAAGTAGCGCCGATCCTGGGTCTTCAGGGATTCCAGCAGACCGGCCGTCAGGGCCTGGGCCTTGACCTGCGACAGACCTGCCTCGGCCAGACGGTTGCGCACCTTGAGCTTGTTGCGCAGCGCCAGAGCCTGGGCGGCGGTGATGTCATAGGTGCCCAGCGCGGCGTTGGCCGCCGCCATGAGGTGGCGGTAGCCTTCCCAGACACTGATGCAGCAGGTGACCTGCTCACCCGACTTGCGCAGGGTTTCCAGGGCGTTGTCCACGTCTTGCTGCTTCAGCTGATGGGCGTCGGAGGTGTAGAGCCGGTCCGCCCAGGACTGAATCTCCTCCAGGCGGGCCGGCACATGTTCGGCCAGCGGCAATGAAGTCAGCACGAAGCACCGGAGCTGCCGTCTGCGCAACTGCTCCTTGAGGTCTTCCAGGAAAGAAAAGCCGCAGTGGCTCAGGATCAGGACACCGGGCCGGTTCGAATTCATTGCCTGTTCCATGACCTTAGGCCGCCTTGTCTTGTGGCTTGGCCAGGGTGTCGATGTACAGCTCGCTGAAGTACATGGCGAGGATCTTCTGATGCTCGGCCAGGTAGCGTTTCAGCGCGGCGATGTCCTGTTCGCCCTTGATCAGGAAGCGCAGGGCCGCCCAGACCTCGCCCGGATGGTCATCGTTGATGTCGGTGTGCGAGTGGGAAATCTGACCGACGATGTTGGTCTCGCCGACCGACGTCTTCAGCGCTTCGAGCTTGCGCGGCTCGAGCTTCACGTTCACGTACTCGACCAGGTAGGAGTAGGCGATCACGCCCAGCGGCCCTTCATGGTCCAGCAGGTAGGAGAAGAAACCGGCCAGCAGTTTGGTGGACAGGTAGGGTTCGGTGGCCAGGAACTCTTCGCGGCTGACGCCCACGCGCTCCAGGTCCTGGATGAACAGGTCGTCGTGGAGCATTTCTTCCTGCTCGTAGTGCGCCCAGATCTGGGCGGCCTCCGGGCTGACCTTGGCCACTTCGACCAGCGCCTTGGCTTCGGCGACGCGCAGCAGGCGGATGCGCCATGCGGTCTCGACCAGGTGGCGCTTGTAGTACTGGCTGTTGACGTCCTTGCCTTCCAGGTGGGCGGCCTGCGGTACGGTCTCGTACCATTGCTCCACTTGCAGGTCGATCAGTTTGTCGATTTCTGCGCGCAGGTTCACCGAAGCGGCGGCGCCCAGAAATGGAGTGCGGTCACCATAGCCAACATTCTTTACACGGTTCAGCATAATCAAGCCTCTTTTTTAGTTTGTCTGGAACGCTTTAATTAACAACCCGTACTTCAATTGCCGGTTCAACTTTCAGCCAATTATCTCAATGGCCACTTCACCTCTTATCACGCATTGACAGGCCAGCCGGTATTCTTCGCCGCTGTAACCCAGCACTTCGATAAAAGCCTCTTCATCGCTGTCCCGGGGACTCAATGTCTCCAGGCCCGCGCTCACTTTGATCAGGCAGGCACCGCACGCGCCGACGCGGCAGCCCAGGGGAATCACGTTCTTGCCGCCGGGCTCGTATTCGATGTCGGTGAACGGCGAGTTGGACGGCAACTGAAAATCAAGTTGGTGCGATGTAATCGTCAGTGTGTGCAGTGCCATAGATGCCTCAATTCAACTTTCATATTTGTGTGGCGCGCACACGGTCGTTCGCCAATGTCTTTAAACATGGGGCAAGTATTAAAGTGAGTTCAAACTATCTTGATGTAAGGTTCAGGTAAGACCAGTACAGCAGGGCGACTCCGCTGATGGCTGCGCCGAGCAGGCAAACGCTCGCCCAACCGTAATGGGCGTAGGTGTAGGTGGCCGCTATGGCGCCCAGACCGCTGCCGACCGAGTAGAAACTCATATAGGCGCCCACCAGGCGGCTTTGCGCGTCGGGCCGGGCGGCGAAGATCAGGCTCTGGTTGGTCACGTGCACCGCCTGCACGGCGAAGTCCAGCAGCACCACGCCGATGACCATGGCCAGCAAAGAGCTTTCGACGTAGGCGGTGGGCAGCCAGGACAAGGTCAGCAGCGCCAGGGCCACGCCGGTGGTGCGGTTGCCCAGGCCCCGGTCGGCCAGTTGGCCCGCCTTGGCGGCGGCCAGGGCGCCGGCCACCCCGGCCAGGCCGAACAGGCCGATCTGGGTGTGCGACAGCGACAGCGGAGGTGCGCTCAGCGGCAGCACCATCGAGGTCCACAGCACGCTGAAGGCGGCGAAGATGAGCAGGGCGAAGGTGCCCCTGACGCGCAGGGTGCGTTCGGTCAGGTACAGCTGGAAGACCGAGCGCAGCAGTTGCCAGTAGCTGCCTTTGGCCGGGGGCGTCGCCGACGCCGGCATGGTGCGGTGCAGCACCAGCGCCATGCCGACCATCAGGGCCGCCGACACGAAATAGACGCCGCGCCAGCCCGCCAGGTCCGCCACCGCTCCCGAGACGAAGCGGGCAAGCAGGATGCCCAGCACCACGCCGCTGGTGACGGTGCCGACGGCCAGGCCGCGCTGTTCCGGGCTGGCCAGGGCGGCGGCGTAGGCGACCACCACCTGCACCACGACGGCCATCAGGCCCACCAGCACCATCGCGCCGAGCAGCGTGAGCCAGTTCTGCGACAGGCCGACCGCGCACAGGGCGACGGCGGACATGAGCATCTGGGTCAGGATCAGTCGCTTGCGGTTCAGCAGATCGCCCAGCGGCACGATGAACAGCAGCCCCACCGCATAACCGGCCTGGGTGGCCGTCACCACAATCCCGATGACACCGGGCGCGACCGCCAGGCTGGCGGCCATGGACTCCAGCAGCGGCTGGGCGAAATAGACGTTGGCCACCGCCATGGCGCAGGTGATGGCGAACAGCAGCGTCTGGTAGCGGCTGAGCGTCGTCGCCGGGCGTTCCCGGGAGGACAGGGCGGCGGCCCCGCCGCCTGATTGTTCGGCCTCGAGATCCATTTTCGAGGGCTTTTGAGGATCCAGCATCACTACTCCATCCTTGGACTCATGTGGTTTCGAAACAAAACCGATGCGTTGATTTTTATCAAATCAAGTTTTAATATGCAACCAGTTGTTTAAAGCATTTTCTTCTGACGTTAGAAGCGTTTTCCAACCCTTTTCCTCCCCTGAATCCGGAGACCCATGGCCAGACAGCAGCTACTGGCACTAAGCGAATGCCCCGTGGCCCGCACACTCGAAGCCATCGGCGACCGGTGGGTGCTGATGATCATCCGCGACGCCTTCGACGACGTCCGCCGGTTCACGGAATTTCAGAAACGCCTGGGCCTTGCCCGCAATATCCTCACGGTCAAGCTCAAGATGCTGGTCGAGTTGGGTGTGTTCGAGGTGCAGCCGGCGTCCGACGGGAGCGCCTACAAGGAATACGTGCTGACCGAGATGGGACGCTCCGTGTTTCCCATCGTGGTCAGCATGCGCCAATGGGGGGAGCGTTTTCTCTATAAGGAAGGCGAGAGCTATTCGGTGCTGCTGGACAATGAGCTGTCGGAGCCGATCGAAACCATTGCGGTTCGCTCAAGGTCGGGCAAGGTGCTGTCCCCGGCCGATTGCCACCGGCGGGTGGTCAAGCGCGGATCCTGAGGCGCGGGACAGATTCATCGAATGACTGAACCCCACATCGAAAGGTGTGGGGTTTTTTGTGCGCTGCGGATCGGCGGTCCGGCCGGTCAAGGCCTCACTCGGCCGGCGGGTTCAGCTTCGCCTCAAGCTCCGCCACCTTCGCCTCGAGGCTTTCGAGGCGGGCGCGGGTGCGGGCGAGCACCACCATCTGGCTGTCGAACTCTTCCCGGCTCACCAGGTCCAGTTTGCTGAAGGCGCTCTGCATCAGCATCTTGAACTGGCTTTCGATTTCGGCTTTAGGCAGTGGCGTGTCGCCGCTGAACAGGCGGGAGGCGGTGCCGCTCAGGGCGTCGAGGAAGTCTTTGGGCGCGAGCATGGGAAATGTCCTGGAAACTATGCGCGGCAGTGTATCACGCAGTGTCTATAGTCATCGGCGCAGGCAGGGATGCACGCTTTTCGCGCAAGCGCACGGGCGGCTGCGCACCGTTGTTGTGCGTATCCCGAGTGCCATTTGCATGATGGCATCTGCCGCAGCGGCCAAGGGACTGAAATCAATGGATTTTGGCGAGATGGCAAGCTTTCTGCTTAGTCGGTGGTGACCCATGCACTGATGCAGTCGCTGTGACGAATGCAGTGCGGCAGACGGAGCGGGGAGTTTCGTCTGGATGCGGTTAGCTGGCGTCACCACGAAGCGTTACAAAGCCAGGCACTGCGCTTAGACTTGAGTCGGGTTTGTTTTCCTGGGGCAAGTCCACCAATTCGGGAGAGAGTTTCATGAAGCTAGTCACTGCCATCATCAAGCCGTTCAAGCTGGACGACGTGCGCGAGTCGCTGTCCGAAATCGGCGTGCAGGGCATTACCGTCACTGAAGTCAAAGGCTTCGGCCGGCAGAAGGGTCACACCGAGCTGTACCGCGGCGCGGAGTACGTGGTCGATTTCCTGCCCAAGGTGAAGATCGACGTCGCGATCGACGACAAGGATCTGGACCGGGTCATCGAGGCGATCACCAAGGCCGCCAACACCGGCAAGATCGGTGACGGCAAGATCTTCGTGGTCAATCTGGAACAGGCGATCCGCATCCGTACCGGCGAAACCGATACCGACGCCATCTAAGCCGCCACAAACCCAACGCCCCAGGAGAAAACAAAATGACTCTGCGTAAATTCGCAGGGCTAGGAGCCCTGTTGTCTATCGTAATGCCCGGCCTGGCCATGGCGGCAGACGAAGCGGCGGCTCCGGTCCTCAATTCCGGCGACACGGCCTGGATGCTGACCTCCACAGCCCTCGTGCTGTTCATGACCATTCCCGGCCTTGCGCTGTTCTACGGCGGCATGGTCCGTTCGAAAAACATCCTTTCCGTGATGATGCAGTGCTTCGCCATCACCGGCCTGATCAGCGTCCTGTGGGTCATCTACGGCTACAGCATCGCGTTCGACACCACCGGCATGGAACAGGGCGTCGTCAACTTCAACTCCTTCGTCGGCGGCTTCGGCAAGGCGTTCCTCGCCGGCATCACCCCGGCCAGCCTGACCGGCCCCGCGGCGCTGTTCCCCGAGGCGGTGTTCGTCACCTTCCAGATGACCTTCGCGATCATCACCCCGGCGCTGATCGTCGGTGCGTTCGCCGAGCGGATGAAGTTCTCCGCGATGCTGGTGTTCATGGGCATCTGGTTCACCGTCGTCTATGCGCCGATCGCGCACATGGTCTGGTCCGGCAACGGCGGCCTGATGTGGGACTGGGGCGTGCTCGACTTCGCCGGCGGCACCGTGGTGCACATCAACGCCGGTGTGGCCGGCCTGGTCGCCTGCCTGGTGCTGGGCAAGCGCAAAGGTTTCCCGACCACGCCGATGGCGCCGCACAACCTGGGCTACACCCTGATGGGCGCGGCGATGCTGTGGATCGGGTGGTTCGGCTTCAACGCCGGCTCCGCCGCGGCCGCCAACGGCACCGCCGGCATGGCGATGCTGGTCACCCAGATCGCCACCGCCGCAGCGGCGCTGGGCTGGATGTTCGCCGAGTGGATCACCCACGGCAAACCGAGCGCACTGGGCATCGCCTCGGGCGTGGTGGCCGGCCTCGTGGCGATCACGCCGGCCGCCGGCACCGTGGGCCCGATGGGCGCGCTGGTGATCGGCCTGGCGGCGGGCGTGGTCTGCTACTTCTGCGCCACCAGCCTGAAACGCAAGCTCGGCTATGACGACTCCCTGGACGCCTTCGGCGTGCACGGCATCGGCGGCATCCTCGGCGCCATCCTGACCGGCGTGTTCGCCGCACCGTCGCTGGGCGGCTTCGGCACCGTCACCGACATCGCCGCGCAGGTCTGGATCCAGTGCAAAGGCGTCGGCTTCACGGTGATCTACACCGCGGTCGCCACCTTCATCATCCTCAAGGTGCTGGACGCCGTGATGGGTCTGCGCGTGACCGACGAAGAAGAGTCGGTGGGCCTGGACCTGGCGCAACACAACGAGCGCGGCTACAACCTGTAAGCCTGCGCCATGAAAGAATTGCCCGGCTCGCCGGGCATTTTTTTTGCCCGGAATTTGTCGTCCGCGACACGGCCGGAAGGTTTTTCCGCACGGCTTCGGCGGTGTTCGCGGCAGGGGTATTTATGCGGCCAATGGCTTACACCATTGAAGGAATATTAGGGCCTTTGTTTTTTTTCAGAGCGCGCTAGAATGCGCCCCGAACGTGCGGAGAACTGTATGTGGCAACAGACTCTGATAACCCTGCGGGCACGGCCCCGGGGCTTTCATCTGGTGACGGAAGAGTTGCTGGCCGGCCTGCCCGAACTCAAGGCATGCCGGGTCGGTCTGTTGCATCTGTGGCTGCAGCACACCTCGGCGTCGTTGACCGTCAACGAGAACGCCGATCCGGCGGTACGTCGCGACTTCGAACGGTTTTTCAATCGTCTGGTCCCACAAGGAACGGACGGCTATGAGCATAACGACGAAGGCCTGGACGACCTCCCGGCGCACTTCAAGGCCAGCGTGCTCGGCTGTCAGTTGAGCCTGCCGGTTTCGGCGGGAAGGCTGGCGCTGGGAACCTGGCAAGGCGTTTACCTGGGCGAGCACCGCGATCATGGCGGTGCCCGCAAAGTCCTCGCCACCTTGCACGGTGAAGAGGCATGAGCCGCTGGTCAGCAGCGGTGGATGATTTTTTCCGGCGACTTTCGACAGTTGCCTAAGCTGGTCTATAACTAATCTGCTTTTCGCAAGTCATGAGGTAGAACATGAGCGACGATGATCTGGAAAACGACGACCTCGAAGTAGGCGACGAAGACGAAACCGAAGAAGGTCTGGAAGCGGCGGCCGACGATGTCGCCGAGGACAGCGATGACGGCGGCGATGCACCTGCCCCGGCCGCTAAAGGCAAGGCCAAGGCTGCGGTCTCGGTCGACGAGCTGCCGAGCATGGAAGCCAAGAACAAGGAACGTGACGCCCTGGCCAAGGCCATGGAAGAATTCCTTGCCCGTGGTGGCAAAGTGGTGGAAGTGGAGGCCAATGTGGTCGCCGATCCGCCCAAGAAGCCCGACAACAAGTACGGCAGCCGCCCTATCTGAGGCGCGTCGCCCGCTTGCCGAAAAAGCCCGCCGTCGCTGCGGGCTTTTTCATGGGCGGCGGAAAGGGATGGCTGCAGGTTCTTGCTCCACCCACCTGCAGGAACCAGCCTGCTGGCGATAGCGGTGGATCAGCCACCACCCTCGGGCAGACCCGATCGCCAGCAGGCTGGCTCCTGCACGGGCATGGCGTCAGCGGGAGAGGGCGTTCCAGCGCGCGAGCACGGCCGGCAGGTCGGTCAGGCTGCGGATCTCGGCGTCCGGCAGGCGTTCCGCCTCCCAGGCCTTGCCCGCCGGGTTGAACCAGATCGCCCGCAGCCCGGCCTGCTGGGCCCCGGCGATGTCATCCCCCGGATGGTCGCCGATGTGCACCGCCGCGTCGGCGCTCACGCCACCCCGCCGCAAGGCCTCGTGGAACAGCCGTGCGTCCGGCTTGGCGATGCCGATGTCCTCGGCGCACAGCGCGAACTTGAAGTAGTCGGCCAGCCCCAGCCGGCGCACGTCGGCGTTGCCGTTGGTGACCACGCCCAGGGCATAGTGGTTGGCGAGGATCTCCAGCACCGGCTCGACCTCGGGGAACACCTCGATCTGGTGACGTGCGTGCAGGAACACCTCGAAGCTCTTGTCCGCCAGGTCCGACGCCTCGCCATGGCCGTAGCCGGCCTCTTCCAGCGCGTGGAACAGCACCCGCCGGCGCAGTGCGCTGATGCGGTGCTTGAGCCCGGGCTCGCCGGCCAGCACCCGCTCGCGGATCGCCCACAGGTGCTCCACCGGCACCGCGCCCAGGGTCGGCGCATGTTCGCCCAGCCATTGGCGCAGCACCGCTTCGGCGCTGAGGATCACCGGAGCGGTGTCCCACAGGGTGTCGTCGAGGTCGAAGGTGATCAACTGGATGCTCATGAATCCTCGCCTTTGGTGCGTTTGGCCCGTGGATGGGCGCTGTCGTAGACCGCCGCCAGGTGCTGGAAGTCCAGGTGGGTGTAGATCTGGGTGGTCTTGATGTCCGAGTGTCCGAGCAGCTCCTGCACCGCGCGCAGGTCCTGCGAGGACTCCAGCAGGTGGCTGGCGAAGGAGTGCCGCAGCATGTGCGGATGCAGGTTCTGGCCCAGCTCGCGCTCGCCGGCCAGCTTGACCCGCACCTGGATCGCCCGGGGGCCGAGGCGCCGGCCCTGCTGGCTGACGAACACCGCGTCGTCCGGCGGATTGGCCAGGGCGCGCAGCGGCAGCCAGTGCTCCAGCGCCTCGCGGGCCTTGGCGCCCACCGGCAGCAGGCGGGTCTTGCTGCCTTTGCCGAACACCTGAACCATGCCGTCGGCGAGGTCGAGCTGGTCGAGGTTCAGCCCGGTCAGTTCCGACAGGCGCAGGCCGGAGGAATAGAACAGCTCCAGGATCGCCTGGTCCCGGCGGGCCAGGAAGTCGTCTTCCACCGCGCCTTCGAGCAGTTGCAGCGCCCGGTCGGTGTCGAGGGTCTTGGGCAGGCGGCGCTCGCCCTTGGGGGGCGTCAGGCCGGTGGCCGGATCGTGGTCGCAGAGGCCTTCGCGGTTGAGGTAGTGATAGAGCCCGCGCACCGCCGAGAGCAGGCGGGCGAGGCTGCGCGACGACTGGCCCTGGGCATGCAGCCGGGCGATCAGGCTGCGCAGGCGCTGGATGTCCAGCGCCTGCCAGCTGGCGATGTTCTGCTTGGCGCACCAGCCGAGGACCTTGTCGAGGTCGCGGCGGTAGGCCGACAGGGTATGCGGCGACACCTGCCGCTCACTGCGCAGGTGCTCGCAGTAAGCGTCCAGCTGCCGTTCCATGTTCAGCGTACCTTGCGCAGGGAGCTGTTGACCCGTGGCAGCACGCGGCCCATGACTTCGGCGATGTAGCTCAAGAACAGCGTGCCCACCGAACTCTTGTACTGCTGCGGATCGCGGCTGGCGACGGCGAGGATGCCGTGGATGCCCTGGTGGCTGACGGCGACCACGGCGGTGGAGCCGATCTGCTTGCGCTGCTCTTCGCCGAACAGGAAGTCCAGCTCATGCTCGCGCAGGCTGCCGCTGACGCTCTTGCCCTCGGTGAGCAGGCCGCCGATGGCGGTCTGCGCGTCGGCATGGGTCACCCAACGGCCCACCGGGGCCGGGTTGTCGCCGAGCAGGATCAGGCTCACGAACGGCACCTGGAAGTCCTGGCGCAGGCTGTCCTCGACACTGATCACCACGTCTTCGAGGGTCGCGGCGTCCATCAGCGCGAGGATCAGGCGGCGGGTCTTCTCGAACAGCCGGTCGTTGTCCCGGGCGACGTCCATCAGGTGCGAGAGGCGGTGGCGCATCTCGATGTTGCGTTCGCGCAGGATCGCCATCTGGCGCTCGACCAGCGACACGGTGTCGCCGCGCCGGTGGGGGATGCGCAGGGACGGCAGCAGTTCCTCGTGTTCGGCGAAGAAGTCCGGATGGGCCTCCAGGTAGGCGGCGACGGCGGCCGCCTCCAGGTTTTCGGCGGCGGATCCGGCGGACGGTCTGGCGGGGGCTTGAGGCTTGTCGGTCATGGCTTCTGCTCGCTCAAAGACGCACTTGTCCTTCGTATACACGCACTGCCGGGCCGGTCATCAGCACCGGTTGGCCGGGGCCTGCCCATTCGATGGACAGGCGCCCGCCCGGCAGGTCGATCAATAGCGGCGAATCCATCCACCCCTGGCTGATCGCGGCCACGGCCGCGGCGCAGGCGCCGGTGCCGCAGGCCTGGGTTTCCCCGGCGCCGCGCTCCCAGACGCGCAATTGCGCGCGGTTGCGGTCGATGACCTGGAGGAAGCCGACGTTGACCCGCGCCGGAAAGCGCGGGTGGTGTTCGATCTTCGGCCCCAGTTCGTGCACCGGTGCGCTGTGGATGTCCTGCACGCGCAGCACGGCGTGGGGGTTGCCCATCGACACGGCGGCGATGTCGACGGTGGCGCCGTCGACCTGCAGCGGATAGCTCTGGGCCTGGGCCGGCGCATCGAACGGAATGTCGGCCGGCACCAGGCGCGGGGCGCCCATGTTCACGCCGATCTGGCCGTCGTTGCGCACGTCCAGCTCGATGATGCCGCCCTTGGTCTCGACGCGGATCCGGCGCTTGGCGGTCAGGCGCTTGTCGAGCACGAAGCGGGCGAAGCAGCGCGCGCCGTTGCCGCACTGTTCCACTTCCGAGCCGTCGGAGTTGAAGATCCGGTAACGGAAGTCCACGTCCGGGTTGCTGGGCGCCTCGACGATCAGCAACTGGTCGAAACCGATGCCGGTGTGGCGGTCGCCCCACTGTTTGGCGTGCTTGGGCTGAATGTGCGCGTGCTGGCTGACCAGGTCGAGGACCATGAAGTCGTTGCCCAGGCCGTGCATCTTGGTAAAACGCAGCAGCATGGGGTTACTCCGGCAGCAGGCTTTCGCCGGCATACAGCTCGGCCACGGTTTCGCGGCGGCGCACTTCGAAGGCTGAGTCGCCGTCCACCAGCACCTCGGCGGCGCGACCGCGGGTGTTGTAGTTGGAGCTCATCACGAAGCCATAGGCACCGGCCGAATGCACGGCCAGCAGGTCACCCTCTTCGAGGGCCAGTTCGCGTTCCTTGGCCAGGAAGTCGCCGGTCTCGCAGATCGGCCCGACCACGTCGTAGGTCCGCGCCGCGGTGTCGCGGGGGCGCACGGCGGCGATGTCCATCCAGGCCTCGTACAGGGCCGGGCGGATCAGGTCGTTCATGGCTGCGTCGACGATGGCGAAGTCTTTGTGCCCGGTGTGCTTGAGGTACTCGACGCGGGTCAGCAGGACGCCGGCGTTGGCGACGATGTAGCGGCCCGGTTCGAACATCAGCGCCAGGTCGCGGCCGGCGAGGCGCTCGCGCACGGCCTTGACGTAGTCGCCGGCCAGCGGCGGCTCCTCGTCGCGGTAGCGCACGCCCAGGCCGCCGCCCAGATCGATGTGGTGCAGGTGGATGCCGCAGTCGCCCAGGCGGTCGACCAGGTCCAGCACGCGGTCGAGGGCGTCGAGGAACGGCGCCAGGGTGGTGAGCTGCGAGCCGATGTGGCAATCGACGCCGATCACGTCCAGGTTCGGCAGGTGCGCGGCGCGCACGTACACGTCCTCGGCATCGGCGATGGCGATGCCGAACTTGTTCTCTTTGAGGCCGGTGGAGATGTACGGGTGGGTGCCGGCATCGACGTCCGGGTTCACGCGCAGCGAGACCGGCGCGCGGACGCCCAGCTCGGCGGCCACCGCCTGCAGGCGCTCCAGCTCGTCGGTGGACTCGACATTGAAGCAGTGCACGCCGACTTCCAGGGCGCGGCGCATGTCGTCACGGGTCTTGCCGACACCGGAGAACACGATCTTGTCGGCGCTGCCGCCGGCGGCCAGGACGCGTTCCAGCTCGCCGCGGGAAACGATGTCGAAACCGGCGCCGAGGCGGGCCAGGACATTCAGCACGCCGAGGTTGGAGTTGGCCTTGACCGCGAAGCAGACCAGGTGCGGCATGCCGGCCAGCGCGTCGGCGTAGGCCCGGTACTGGGCCTCGATGTGCGCGCGGGAATAGACGTAGGTCGGTGTGCCGAAGCGGTCGGCGATGGCGGACAGCGCCACGCCTTCCGCGAACAGCTCCCCGCCACGGTAGTTGAAAGCGTCCATGGCGATCCCTTAGTAGACGTCGTGCTTGTGTGCCTTGGAAGCAGGCTGGTGTTGCGACGACTTGGCTTGCTCGGTCGGATCCTGATCTTCGTCGGGCAGGTACAGCGGGCCTTTTTGACCGCAGGCCGAGACGAGGCAGGCCACCGCGACGAGCGCAGCGAGGGAAGAGATCAGGCGCTTCATGGCGAAATCCTTGAGAATGCGTTAATTGCGCCGGAGTATACCGGCCACCCGGCAGCTTGCCTATGCGACGGGGTTTCCGTCCGGCGGCGCTTGTCCCGACAGCGCGGCGCCCGGTCGTTATTCTTTGCAATCGGGCGCCGTCGCTCGTATCTTGCGGCCCTTGAGCCTGATCCGTCATTTCCCGAGGTTGCCGCAATGAGTCTGTCCGAAGCCCGTTTCCATGATCTGGTCGATGCCACCCAGCAGGCGCTGGAGGACATCTTTGACGAAAGCGGCCTGGACCTGGACATGGAGAACTCGGCCGGTGTGCTGACCGTCAAGTTCGACAGCGGCAGCCAATTGATCTTCAGCCGCCAGGAACCGCTGCGCCAGCTGTGGCTGGCCGACCGCTCCGGCGGTTTCCACTTCGACTACGACGAACAGGCCGGCAAGTGGGTGTGCGAGAAGACCGAGGAGCTGCTGGGCGAAATGCTGGAACGCATCGTCTGGGAGCGCGCCGGCGAGAAGCTCGACTTCGACGAGATCTGAGATGAGCGCCGAAGCCCGCCCCGCCAAGCCGCTCTACAGCAACGTCAGCCCGGCGGTGCCTTCGCCGTGCAGCGGCGTCTGCCGGCTGGACGCGCAGAAGGTCTGCCTGGGCTGTTTCCGCCATGTCGAAGACATCCGCGAATGGCGCTCGGCGGATGACGAGCGCCGCCGGGTGATCTGCGAGCAGGCCCGGCAACGCCGTTGCGCGGTCTGAACCGGCTTCCTTCACGAGGTGCGGCGGCAGGTGGCTTGTATATTTTTTGAGCTGTGATAGTGTCCGGACACGCCTCAACCCATCGAGGCCCGGTAAGAACCCCGTCTTTTTTGGCGGGGTTTTGCTTTTTTGCGCAGAAGAAAGGAGTCTGCCCGGATCATGACCGCACCATCCATCACCCTTACCCGTCTGGACGTGCAACGTCTGGAGCAGCTGATCGACAGATTGCCTGAAGGCACCCGCGGCGTTGATGAGTTGCAAACCGAACTGGACCGCGCCGAAACGCTGGTGAGCCACGATGACGTGCCCGCCGACGTCGTCACCATGAACTCCCGCGTGCATTGCCGCGAGGAAGGCAGCGGCAAGGACTACCACCTGACCCTGGTGTATCCGAAGCACGCCAACGCCGACGAAGGCAAGATCTCGATCCTGGCGCCGGTGGGCAGCGCGCTGCTCGGCCTCAAGGTCGGCCAGCACATCGACTGGCCGGCACCGGGCGGCAAGACCCTGAAGCTGACCCTGCTCGAAGTCGAGTCGCAGCCCGCCAACGGGGGCGATTTCCCGGTGTGACCCCGCCTCAGGCCTGTTCGAGCGCCTCGTTCAGGGCGCGCTCCAGGTCGGCCTTGTAGCGCAGGTAAAGATTGCTCGAGCTCTGCCCGTCCCCGAGCAGGCCCGACAGATCCAGGTCGGTGATGTAGCAGCGGTAGCGCTCGGTTTCCCGGCGCTGGCCGATGATCTCCCGGGCGACCACGCCGAACAGCTGGTCGCCATGCTCCAGCTCGCTGAATTCCCGTTGGTTGCAGTACAGGGTGACCTGCACCTGGCCGGGTGCGGCCTTGCCGACGATGGCCTGCACGTCGTAGTACGGTTCGTCCGCCGGCGTCTGCGGTGCCGGACGCGCCTCGACCCGGCGCGCCCGTCCGGGGCCTTGGGGCAACAACTGGTAATACAAAATCCCGAGATCGGGGGCCGGGCCCTGATCCATCGGCGCCTGCGTCTCGCGCCGGTACTGGATCGATTGCAGGAAGCGCTGCAGCGGCACCAGCAGGCTCTGTTCGTCGTGGTACGGCAAATGCTGCTGCCACAGCGCGTTGAACTCATCCAGCACGTACAGTTCGGCCTGCCGTTCGGTGATCCGGTAGAACACCTGAATGCATTCGGGCTGGCCCATGGGCAGGATCAGCGCGAGGTCGTGGTCCTCCAGCGCCATCGGATCCAGGTGCAGGGGGCTGTAGCGCGGCTGCTCTTCGCCCAGGTAGTCCAGCAGCGCCGGCAGGGTGGCGAGCGCCACGTGGTTGACCTGGCCGGGCACCAGCTCAAGCACGTGATAGTGCTGCTGGACCTGGATCAGGTAGCGGTGATTGAGCTCGCTCAGCAGCAGGGTCTGCGCGGTGTCGACGATCTCTTCGACCCGGCGGGCGATGAATTGCGCGCGATTGTGGCAGAAGCAGCGCACCCGCAGCGTCGGTTGCTTCGCGCCGGCCGGCAGGTTGTTGAGGTAGTCGCGCAGGCAGTCGAGCAGGGCGTGGGGGCCGTCGAAGCGGTTGACCAGCACCTCGTTCCAACTGTTGAGCGTGACCTGGTCCAGGGTCAGCACCAGGTTCTCGCGCACCCCGGCGTAGCTCAGGGAGTCGGTGCGCTCGGTGGTCATCAGGATGTTCAGGTCGCGGTGGTGCTTGAGCGGATCGACCCCGACGTTGACCAGCAACAGCACCTCGCTCGGCACGCTGGCGTGCAGCAGCGGTTCTTCGGCGACGGTGGGCAAGGGCAGGGCGATGCTCTGCTGCAGGCTGCCGAGCAGGTTGAACAGCTCGAACTCGCTCAGGTCGCTGGTGCCGGGGTGCAGGGCCAGGCGGGTGCTGCTGTCGATCACGCCGTTGCGGTGGCACCAGGTCAGCAGCTCCAGCAGCTCGCGGCTGCGCTTGATCGGTGCGAAGTGCTCCCATTCCAGGGCCGTGAGGCTGCCGTTGTACAGGCCCCACTGGGTTTGCCCCGGTTCTTTCTTGTTGGGCGACTGCACCAGGGTCAGGGTGTCTTCGGCCAGGTCCGGGGCGATGCCGGGGTTGATGAACTCGACCTTGTCGGCCTTGCGCTCGAAGGCCGCGTAGAGCCGCCGGCCCAGCACGTTGAGGTCGCGCTTGTTGATCAGGCTGACGGTCTGCTCGGTGCGGGCGAAACGGGTCAGGAAGCGGTAGCTGTAGTTCAGTTCGTTGACCAGCGCCCGGCGTTCGGCGCTGACCTGGCGGACCTTCCACTGGCTGCGGCTGTCGAGCAGCGCCAGTTGCCGCCGGTCCCAGTGCCATTCGCCGGCCAGGCGTTCGAGCAGCGAACGCTGCCAGCCCTGGGTGCGGGTGCTGCCGGTGAGCTTGCGGTTGACCTTGAGGTACAGCGCCCGGCGCACCAGCTCCAGCCGCTCCGGCTCGTTGCGCGCCGTGAGGTATTCCTCGATCCGCCGGTACACCACCATGTAGGGGTCCAGCTCGTCCAGGTCCAGCCGGTTGGCGAACACCGCCTGCTTGAAGCGCAGGCTCAGGCACTGCACGTGCGGGTGCTCGCTGGCGTAGACCTCGGTCAGCAGCAGCTTGAGCACCGACTTGTAGGGCGACTCGATGCCCTTGAACAGCTGCCACAGCCCGGCGCCGATGAATTCCCCCGGCGGGATGTGCGCCAGGTGGCCGAGGTCGAGGGTCTCATCGGTGCGGATGAAGCGCTTGGAGATCAGGGTATGGGTGTACTGCGCGTAGGCGCCTTCTTCATAGACCGGCACCAGCCACCAGATCGGCGTGCGCCCGGCCAGCCAGATGGCCGTGCGGTAGAACTCGTCCAGCAGCAGGTAATGCTGGGTGGTGCCGCAGTCTTCGGAGCTCAGCTGGCTGTCGCGCTCGCCTTTGACGAAGCGGGCCGGATCGATCAGGAAGAAGTGCGCCTCGGCGCCCTGGCTGGCGGCCCAGGCTTCGAGGGCCTGGCACTTGCGGCGCAGCTCGGCCAGTTCGCTGTCGCCCAGGTCCGGGGCATGGCAGACCCATACGTCCATGTCGCTCTGGTCGGCCTGGGCCAGCGTGCCGAGGCTGCCCATCAGGAACAGGCCGTGGATCGGCCGGGGCGGGTTGCTGCCGTGGCGCGGCCTGTAGGAGAACGAGCGGGTCAGGCGCTGGGCCTCGGCGAGCGTGTCTGCATCCGGCTCGTAGTTCGACAGCCCTGCCGGCGTGCTGCCCGACACGTAGCCGGGCAGCAGCGGATGATTGACGTGGAAGAACAGCGGCAGCAGGGTCAGCACGCTCTGCTGGCGGGTCGACAGGCCTTCCCGCGCCCGCTCCAGGCGACCTTCGTTGAGTTTGAGGAAACGTGCGCGCAGTTGGCTGAGCACCTTGCGGTCGATGCCTTCGTCCAGGTCGGGGCGGATTTCGTGGGTGCGGGTCATGTCGGCTCGCAGGGCTCAGGGGGCAGAGGGGCACGCAATGCCGGGGAGTTTAGCGCCTGGGCAAGGGAATCCTTAAGCTGAATTTGTTTTTTGACGCCATATTTCCAGCGCGGGGTGGAGGCGGGGCGTCGGGCTGGCCCGCGGAAAACCCGTGGAAGGGGTTTCCGTGGGCGATGCGGGGACGGTCAGGCGGTTTCTTTGGCGACGTTGAGGATGGTCAGCAGACCCTGTACGTGTTCTGCGGCGTCACGGCCCAGGCTGGTCAGGTACCCGCCGTCGACCTGATCGATGAGTTCTTTCTGGAACAGGCTCTTGGCGGCGGCGATGTGTTTTGGGGCAGCGGTCTGATGAATCTTCAGACCTTCCTGGGAACTGTCCAGGTTGAAGAGTGCGAGGACTTCCAGTTCGGCAACCAACTCAGGGGTAAGCGACATAAGGACTCCAGACTTTCTAGGAATTGAGCGACAGCGTCCCTAAGGTGAACCTGCCGTTGCGGCCTGTCCAGTGCCGCCGACCGGGTTTTTCCTTTCGGGGTGGAGTCCAGTGTAGTCAGGCGCCGGCGCGAGGCCGGGCAGAAGGGTGACAAATTGTGTGGGAGAGGGATCGCTCCCATCGGATCGGGCTCACGGCTTTTCCGGCGGCAGCTTAGGGAGCGCGCGCAAGGCCGTCTCGTACCACTGGGTGTCGAACGCGCGGTCTTCGTCGAGCATCGCGTCGATTTCATAGGCCAGCACATGGGCCATCAGGTTGAGGATGTCCTCGCGCTCGTAGCCGACCAGGGTCAGCGTGTTGAACGTGGCCTTGGCCGCCGGCGGGTTTCCGCTCTCGATCTGGTTCTCGACGGCTTCGATCAGGGTGGACTCGGTGAAGGCTTCTTCATCGTTGTCGATGTCGGTTGGCTCGCTCATGGCAGGCTCCTGTGCAAAAGGCGTCAGTCTACCCTCATTCAGCGCCGTGATGCCGGTGGCGGGAATCCTTTGCAGGATCTATAAACAGGCACTGCCCACCCCGCACGGCCTGGAGGCTATGTGATGTTCAAACTGTACGGATTCGCTGTCAGCAACTACTACAACATGGTCAAACTGGCGCTGCTGGAGAAAGGCCTGCCGTTCGAAGAGGTCACGTTCTATCCGACGCAGACCCCGGAGGCCCTGGCCATCAGCCCGCGCGGCAAGGTTCCGGTGCTGGGGGCCGAACAAGGCTACATCAACGAAACCGCGGTGATCCTCGAATACCTCGAACAGGCCGGGAAGGGCACGCCGCTGCTGCCCGCCGACCCGTTCGGGCGGGCGCAGGTGCTGGCGCTGGCCAAGGAGATCGAGCTGTACATCGAGCTGCCGGGCCGGGCCTGCTACGGCGAGGCGTTCTTCGGCGCGACGGTGCCCGAGGCGATCAAGGAAAAGACCAAGGCCGAACTGCTGCTGGGTTTCGCCGCCCTCGGCCGGCACGGCAAGTTCGCGCCGTATGTGGCGGGCGATCGCCTGAGCGTGGCGGACCTGTATTTCCTCTACAGCGTGCCGCTGGCCTGCGCGGTCGGGCAGAAGCTGTTCGGTGTGGATCTGCTGGCGGAGATGCCGAAGGCCAAGGCGTTGTTGCAGCGGCTGGAGGAGAATCCGCACGTGCAGAAGATCGCGGCGGACAAGGAGGCGGCGATGCCGGCGTTTTTGGCGATGATCGCAGCCAAGAAATAGATTTGCGGGGTTTCTGAATCTGTCATTGCCGGCAGGCCGGCTCCCTCGACTGAACGGTGGGAGCCGGTCTGCCGGCGATGCCTTAGGCCCTTAGCGGGCTGCGAGCAGGGCCTGACCGCGGGCCACGGCAGCCTTGACCTGCGCCGGCGCGGTTCCGCCGATGTGGTCACGGGCATTCACCGAGCCTTCCAGGGTCAGCACGGCGAACACGTCCTGCTCGATCTGGTCGCTGAACTTGCGCAGTTCTTCGAGGCTCATTTCCGCCAGGTCCTTGCCGGTGTCCACGCCGTACTTCACCGCGTGGCCGACGATCTCGTGGCAGTCGCGGAACGGCAGGCCGCGGCGCACCAGGTAGTCGGCCAGGTCCGTGGCGGTGGAGAAGCCGCGCAGGGCCGCCTCGCGCATCATCGCGTGCTTGGGCTTGATCGCCGGCACCATGTCGGCGAACGCGCGCAGCGAGTCGCGCAGGGTGTCGGCGGCGTCGAACAGCGGTTCCTTGTCTTCCTGGTTGTCCTTGTTGTAGGCCAGCGGCTGGCCTTTCATCAGGGTCAGCAGGCCCATCAGGGCGCCGAACACGCGGCCGGTCTTGCCGCGCACCAGCTCCGGCACGTCCGGGTTCTTCTTTTGCGGCATGATCGAGCTGCCGGTGCAGAAGCGGTCCGGCAGGTCGATGAACTGAAACTGCGCGCTGGTCCACAGCACCAGCTCTTCGGAGAACCGCGACAGGTGCATCATCGCGATGCTGGCCGCCGAGCAGAACTCGATGGCGAAGTCACGGTCCGACACGTTGTCCAGCGAGTTGCCGCCCACCGCGTCGAAACCCAGCAGCTGCGCGGTGTATTCGCGGTCGATCGGGTAGGTGGTGCCGGCCAGCGCGGCGCTGCCCAGCGGCATGCGGTTGGTGCGCTTGCGGCAGTCGGCCAGGCGCTCGTAGTCGCGGCTGAGCATTTCGAACCAGGCCAGCATGTGATGGCCGAAGGTCACAGGCTGAGCGGTCTGCAGGTGGGTGAAGCCCGGCATGATGCTGCCGGCCTCGCGCTCTGCCTGCTCCAGCAGGCCTTTCTGCAGGCGGGTGATCTCGGCCAGGATCAGGTCGATCTCGTCGCGCAGCCACAGGCGGATGTCGGTGGCGACCTGGTCGTTGCGGCTGCGGCCGGTGTGCAGCTTCTTGCCGGTGATGCCGATGCGGTCGGTCAGGCGGGCCTCGATGTTCATGTGGACGTCTTCCAGGTCCACGCGCCAGTCGAACTGGCCGGCCTCGATCTCGCCCTGGATGGTCTTCAGGCCATCGATGATGCTGTCGCGCTCGGCATCCGTCAGCACGCCGACCTTGGCCAGCATGGTGCCGTGGGCGATCGAGCCCTTGATGTCGTGGCGATAC
>NZ_JBIVHR010000014.1:0-88221 GCF_044749305.1 Pseudomonas sp. NPDC089534
GATCAGCTCTTGGGCATGTGGCTGTGCGGGATCAGCTCTTGGGCATGTGGCTGTGTGGGACCAGCTCTTGGGCATGTGGCTGTGTGGGATCAGCTCTTGGGCATGTGGCGAGGGAGCTTGCTCCCGCTGGGCTGCGAAGCGGCCCCCGGATCGGACTGTATGGCGCACCAGCCCCGGCGCGGCAGCCGTTGGCGGTCGCTGCGCAACCGAGCGGGAGCAAGCTCCCTCGCCACAGGGGACGGGGCGGCCATGAGGCTCTAGCGGTGCTGGATCAGTTTGTTGCGCAGCGCCGTCATGTCGTCCGGCGCCAGCTCCAGCCAGAACTGCGGCTTGCCGGCGATCTCGGCGGCGGCCGGCACGCCGTCGCGGTACACCAGCCGGTTGCCCGCCAGCGCCGGCACTTTTGCGCCCGGCAACAGGGTGCCGGCCAGGTTCAGCGGGTCGACCCCGCACACCGCCACGAGGCTGCCGTCATGGGGCCGGCGACGGACCTCGCGCAGCAGCGGGATCGCTTCGGGCAGGGCGAACTGCTCGCCCGCCAGGCCGCTGACGAAGCGCCCGCCGCGGATCTCGCCCCGGGCCTCCAGGCGATGAAAGGTCTGGAGCAGCTCGCGCCAGCTCGGCAGCCAGTCCGCCTCGCGCTCCAGCAAGCGCCAGAACACCACGCCGTAGCGGCGCAGCAGGGTCATGGCGATGTGTTCCAGGGCCTGCGGTTTATCCACAGGCGCGCCGCGCCGCAGCAAGGCCCAGCGTCCGGCATCGTCCATGCCGCCGGCGAAGGCGCCGCGGCCGCGCCGGTGGCTGCGTTGCGGGCGTTTGCCGGCCGGGGCGGTCAACGCCCGCAGGCCGGCGAAGCTGTCGGCGTTCACCAGGCCCGCGCCCACCAGTTCCTGCAAGGCGGTCTCCAGTTCCGAGCGCAGCAGGTGCGCTTCGTGGATCAGCTCGTCGAAAAACAGTGCGCCGTGCAGGCTCAGGGCCTCGAACACCTTTTGGGCTTTGGGCGACAGTTCATCGCTCGGCGTCTGTTCGGCCAGCCCGCTCCACAGCCCCACCCGGCTGCGCGGCAGCAGCACCACCGGCGTGCTGCGCAGGGCGCTGCCGCCCGGGGTCGGGCGGGCGTTCAGGCGCATCCACACCTGTTTGCCGCTGCGGCACAGCTCGTCCAGCCAGCCTGGCGAGTAGTCCTTGAGCCTGGCCGGCAGCAGGTCGCTGTCCCAGGCCGACGCGGCCGCCGGGTAGCCTTCGAACTGGGCGACGATGGCCGGCAGCACGGCGTTGCCCTGGCCTTGGGTGGCGGCCGACAGATGCTGCCAGTCGAACAGGAACCGCATGAAGTCCTGCAGCGTCACCGGTTCGATTTCCCGGCGCAGGCGCTTGACCGTGTAGCGGTGGATCCGCGCCAGCAGGTGCCGCTCGCACCACTCTTCGGCGTCCAGCCCAGGCGTGAAGCGGCCGCGCAGCACATAGCCCTCGTGCTCCAGGCGGGCCAGGGCCTGTTGGACGAGCGAGGCCGACAACGCCAGCGGTTCGCCGATGGCCTGCACCGGCAGCGGGCCGAAACCGCCGAGCCGGGCGCGGATCACCTCGACCAACGCGTCATCGGCCGTCCAGGCCTCGTCGAAGCCGGGCAGCGGCTCCACCGCCGGATGCCGTTCGGCCTGTGGATAAAGCGCCAGCAGACAGGCCAGGCGTTCCCGCGCCAGCCACAGTTCCTGCTGCGCACCGATCCGCAAACGGCAGGCGCGGCCGCTGTCGGCCAATGCCTCCAGCCATTGCGGCCAACGTTGGTCGGCCTGGGCCTCGCGGTCGCTGACGCAGGCCAGGGTCATCAAGGCTTCGTGCATTTCATCGACGTTGCCCGGCGCCGGCCAGGCCTCTTGCGCGACGGCGGCGATCGCGTCGGCGTCCAGTGCGCCGAGGTCGTCGGTGGACTGCGGATCGCTCCAGCGCCGGTTGAGCACCGCCTGGGTGCGGCGTTCCTCCAGCGGCGCATCGTCGAGGAAGGTGTAGGGGCGGGCGCTGAGGATCTCGGCGGCCAGCGGCGAGGGCGCCGGCAGGTCGCGGCTGACCAGGCGCACGTCGCCGCGCTCGATGCGCCGCAGCAGGGCGAGCCAGCCCTCGGTGTCCATCGCTTCGTGCAGGCAGTCGTCAATGGTCTGCTCGACCAGCGGATGGTCCGGGATCTCACGCTCGCCGGCAAGGTTCTCAAGGCAGGCGATCTGGTCGGGAAACACGCTGGCGATCAGGTCTTCGCTTTTCATCCGCTGCAACTGCGGCGCGACCTTGCGCCCGCCGACGAAGCGCGGCAAGGCCAGCGCCACCCCGGCGTTCCAGCGCCAGCGCACGCCGAACAGCGGCGCGTCCAGCAGCGCTTGGATCAGCACGTGTTCGGCGCTGTCGCTGCGCAGGTAGCGCCAGACGTCGTCGAGGGCGAAGCTGTGGCTGGTGGACAGCGACAGCACAATCGCGTCTTCGCTGGCGGCCGCCTGCAGCTCGAAGTTGAAGGTGCGGCAGAAGCGCTTGCGCAGGGCCAGGCCCCAGGCGCGGTTGATGCGGCTGCCGAACGGCGAGTGGATGATCAGTTGGGTGCCGCCGGACTCGTCGAAGAAGCGCTCCATCAGCAGCGTGTCCTGCGAGGGCAGGGCGCCGAAGGACTGGCGGGCGCGGGCCAGGTAATCCACCAGTTGCCCGGCGCTTTCAGGGTTCAGGCCGAGGGTCGCGGTCAGCCAGTCGAGGGCCGGTTGCAGGTCGCCGGGGCGGGCGCCGAGCAAGGCGTCGAGCTGCGCGTGCAGGCGCGCCACCGCCGCCGACAGTTCGGCGCTGCGTCCCGGCGCTTCGCCGAGCCAGAACGGAATGGTCGGCGGCTGGCCCTGGGCGTCCTCGACCCGCAGCTTGCCGGTCTCCACCCGCAGGATGCGGTAGGACGTGTTGCCGAGCTGGAACACGTCGCCGGCGATGCTCTCCACGGCGAAGTCTTCGTTGACGCTGCCGACGTTCAGGCCCTGCGGCTCCAGCAGCACGCTGTAGTCGGCGTTGTCCGGGATGGTGCCGCCGCTGGTCACGGCGGTCAGTTGCGCGCCGCGCCGGCCGCGCAGGGTGCCGCTGACGGCGTCGCGGTGCAGGTAGGCGCTGCGGATGCCCTGGCGGCCGTTGTAGCCTTCGGCGAGCATCGTCAGCAGCGCCTGATAGTGCTTGTCGTCGAGCCCGGCATAGGGTTCGGCCTGACGCAGCAGCTTCAGCAGCGCGGCCTCGCTCCATTCCCGGCAGCTGACCTCGGCGACGATCTGCTGCGCCAGCACATCCAGCGGCGCCTCGGGGATGTGCAGGATGTCGAGTTCGCCCCGGCGCACGCAGTCGAGCAGGGCCGCGCATTCGATCAGGTCGTCGCGGGAGGTGGCGAACAGCCGGCCCTTGGGCGTGCCGCCGACCTGGTGCCCGGAACGCCCGACCCTTTGCAGGAACGCGGCGACCGAGCGCGGCGAGGCGATCTGGCAGACGAGGTCGACGTCGCCGATGTCGATGCCCAGCTCCAGCGCGGCGGTGGCCACCAGCACGCGCAGCTCGCCGCGCTTGAGCCGCTGTTCGGCCTCCAGCCGCGATTCCTTGGCCAGGCTGCCGTGGTGCGCCGCCACCGCGTCCTTGCCCAGGCGCTCGCTCAGGTGCCGGCTCAGGCGTTCGGCCAGGCGCCGGGTGTTGACGAACACCAGGGTGGTGCGGTGCTCGCGCACCAGGTCGGCGAGGCGCTCGTAGACGAGTTCCCAGACATCGTTGGCCATCACCGCCGACAGCGGCACGGGCGGCACCTCGATGCCCAGGTCCCTCGGCCGGGCGTGGCCGATGTCGATGATCTCGCAGGGGCGGCCGTGGCCGACCAGAAACCGCGCCACCGCCTCGATGGGGGTCTGCGTGGCCGACAGGCCGATGCGCAAGAGCGGCTCCGGGCACAGCGCCTGCAAGCGCTCAAGGCTCAGGGCCAGGTGGCTGCCGCGCTTGCTGGCGGCCATGGCGTGGATCTCATCGACGATCACCGTGCGCGCGGTGCCGAGCATTTGCCGCCCGGACTCCGAGCCGAGCAGCACGTAAAGCGATTCGGGGGTGGTCACCAGAATGTGCGGCGCGTTCTTGCGCATCGCGGTGCGGTCTTTCTGCGGGGTGTCGCCGGTGCGCACGGCGGTGGTGATCTCCAGCGCCGGCAGGTCCATCCGGCGCAATTGGTCGGTGATGCCGGCGAGGGGATCCTGCAGGTTGATGCGGATGTCGTTGGACAGGGCCTTGAGCGGCGAAACGTAGACCACCAGGGTTGCGTCCGGCAGCCCGTCGGGGTTTTCCAGGCCACGGCGGACGAGGTCGTCGAGCACGGCGAGGAAGGCGGTGAGGGTCTTGCCCGAGCCGGTGGGCGCCGCGATCAGGGCCGAGCGGCGCTGGCGGATCAGCGGCCAGGCGCGGGCCTGGGCGGCGGTGACCGTCGGGAACGTGCTGGCGAACCAGGCGCTGACGGCGGGATGAAAGCCTGCCAGGGCGCTGTCGGCGGGGAGGGGCAGATTCATGGGGCCAGTTATGCGGGCACCGGCCGCAAGTTGCAAGTCTGACAGGCTGACCGGTTCCTTGTGGCGAGGGAGCTTGCTCCCGCTCGGCTGCGAAGCAGCCGCCTTTCGTTCAATGCAACCCGAGCGTCGTCGGGGCCTCTGTGCCGCCGGCGGGAGCAAGCTCCCTCGCGATAAAGCCTGCGCCGATCCCGAAGATCTACACTTTGCGGGTGACGGTTGCGCACTAAACCCGCAAAATGCAACGATTCCGGCAATGACCGGCGGCGCCAGCCGCGCCGCCATCGCCATGTTTCCCATCAGACTGGGCCTGCTGACTCTATGCGAATGCGCCTTATGTTACTGGGCGGCGGAAATGCCCTTGGGCAGGCGCTGATTCGCCTCGGTGCAGAGGAAGACATCGGTTTCCTCGCCCCCCGCCCGCCCGAAGACGGCTGGGATGCCGCGAGCCTGACCCAACTGCTCGACGACACCCGTCCCGACGCGTTGATCAACCTCGCCTACTATTTCGACTGGTTCCAGGCCGAGGCCGTCAGCGAAAGCCGCCTGGCCGGGCAGGAACGCGCCATCGAGCGTCTGGCCGAGCTGTGCCAGCACCACGAAATCATCCTGTTGCAGCCCTCCAGCTACCGGGTGTTCGACGGCTCCCGCGCCACCGCCTACAGCGAGAAGGACGAGCCGGTGCCGTTGGGCCTGCGCGGCCAGGCCCTGTGGCGCATCGAGCAGAGCGTGCGGGCCACGTGCCCGCAGCATGTGCTGCTGCGCTTCGGCTGGCTGCTGGACGACAGCCCTGAGGGCACGCTGGGCCGTTTCCTCGCCCGCGCCGAACAACCCGACGAACTGCTCCTGGCCGATGACCGCCGGGGCAATCCGACCCCGGTGGACGACGCGGCACGGGTGATCATCTCGGTGCTCAAGCAACTCGATTGCGCGGCGCCGCTGTGGGGCACGTACCATTACGCCGGCCAGGAGGCGACCACGCCGCTGGCGCTGGGCCAGGCGATCCTGACCGAAGCGCGGGGCCTGCACCCGCTGGCCGTCGAAGCGCCGACCGCCCAGGCCCACGCCGCACGTCCGGACGCCGCCGAAGAGCCGCAGCACGCGGTGCTGGCCTGCAAGAAAATTCTGCACACCTTCGGGATCAAGCCGCGCGCCTGGCGCGCTGCGCTCCCGGGCTTACTGGATAGGTTTTACCGTCATGGCTGAAGGCCCTGTTTTAATCACCGGCGGCGCCGGTTTCATCGGCTCGCACCTGGTCGACGCACTGCTCGCCAAAGGCCGTTCGGTGCGGGTGCTTGACGACCTGTCCACCGGCAAGCGCAGCAACCTGCCGCTGGACAACCCCAAGGTCGAACTGGTGGTCGGCGATGTCGCCGACGCGGCGCTGGTCGCCACGGCGATGCAGGGCTGCAGCGCCGTCGCCCACCTGGCGGCGGTGGCGTCGGTGCAGGCGTCGGTGGACGACCCGGTGAAGACCCACCAGAGCAACTTCATCGGCACCTTGAACGTCTGCGAGGCCATGCGCGTGGCCGGCGTCAAGCGTGTGCTGTTCGCCTCCAGCGCGGCGGTCTACGGCAACAACGGCGAAGGCCAGGCGATCGACGAAGACACCCCCAAGGCACCGCTGACGCCCTACGCGTCGGACAAGCTGGCGGGCGAGCATTACTTCGATTTCTACCGGCGCCAGCACGGCCTGGAACCGGTGATCTTCCGCTTCTTCAACATCTTCGGCCCGCGCCAGGATCCGTCCTCGCCGTACTCCGGCGTGATCAGCATCTTCAGCGAGCGCGCGCAGAAAGGCCTGCCGATCACCGTGTTCGGCGACGGCGAGCAGACCCGCGATTTCCTCTACGTCGAAGACCTGGTCGATGTGCTGGTGCAGGCCATCGAGAAACCCGAGGCGCAGGCCGGTGCGGTGAACGTCGGCTGGAACCGCGCGACCAACCTCAAGCAGATGCTGGCCGAGCTGGAAAAGGTCGTCGGGCAGCTGCCGGCCGTGAGCTACGGCCCGGCCCGTTCCGGTGACATCCGCCACTCGCGGGCCGACAACCGGCGTTTGCTGGAGCGCTTCGACCTGCCGGCGCAGACGCCGATGAGCGTCGGCCTGGCGCGGTTGCTGGGGCGATAGTCCGAAGAAACAAAAAAGGCGCCTTTTCAGGCGCCTTTTTTGCGGGCGGGGTATCGCTTTGATGCTCGATGCGATCCCTGTGGCGAGGGAGCTTGCTCCCGCTCGACTGCGCAGCAGTCGCAGATCCCGTCAACGCGGTTTTTCTGAAGCACCGCTTCTGTCCGGATCGGGGCCGCTTTCGCAGCCCGGCGGGAACGAGTCCCCTCGCCGCATTAGCCCTCATCCACCACCACGTGAACGTTCTTAGAACTTGTAGCCCAGACCGACCATGTACACAAACGGATCGACGTCCACGTTCACCCGTGCGCGGGTGCCCGGGGCCACGGCGTTGTTCTCGACGGTGGCGCGGGTGTCGATGTCGATGTAGCGCACCTGGGCGTTGAGCATGATGTTGTCGGTCAGCATGTAGTCGGCGCCCACCTGCCAGGCCAGGCCCCAGGAGTTCTTCGCCTTGAAGTTGCTGAAGCCGTTGGACTGGGCCTGGCTGCCGACGTGCTCGTCGTAGATCCAGGTGTAGTTGATGCCGCCGCCGATGTACGGCTGGAAGGCCGACTTCGAATCCAGCGGGTAGTAGACCAGGCTCAGGGTCGGCGGCAGGTGCTTGAGGGTGCCGAGCTTGCCGTTGGCGGCAGCGAGGCCCGTGCCCTTGAGCTTCACGTCATGTTCGAACGGGGAGGCGGCGAGCAGCTCGACGCCCAGGTTCGGGGTGATCATGTAGGCGAAGTTCAGGCCCAGCTGCGTGTCGCTGCTCATGGTCGCCTTGCCGCCCAGGTTGGCGCCGCTCAACGGACCCTGGTCGACCTTGACGCTGGAGCTGTCGGCCTTCGGGTTGACGGTGATCGCACCGGCGCGAACGATGATGTCGCCGGCTTCGTGGGCATGGGCGAGCGGGGCTGCGAGCGCAAATGCAAACAGCGAGGCGCTGAGCAAGGACTTGTTCATGGGGGCTCCAAAAGGACGTTGAAAAGGTTCGATGTCCAAATGGTACGGAGCCGTCTGATACGGTCTTTTGATTCAGCTCAATGAAACAGTGATCGCCGGTTTTTCTGCGGAACTTCGCCGGCCCCATCGCCGGCAGGCCGGCTCCCACAGGGGATGGGAGTCAGGCACTGGGCCATTGTGGGCGCCAGCCTGCTGGCGACGGCAACCGCCCAGGCACCGCAGCCGTTGCGGATTCACTCCGGCAGTTCATACACATAGATCTTGTCCGCCGCCATCTGATACCCGGCGTCGGCCAGTTCGCTGGTGGACGGCTTGACCTGCAGCGGCCCCTCGACCCAGTACGGCTGGTACAGCTCGTCGAGCTTCACGCCCAGCTCGCTCTTCACATGCACGATCTGGTTCGACGGCGGTGGCGGCACGTGGATGCAGGCGCCGAAGTACGGCACCAGCAGGAAGTCCGTGGTGCGGCCTTCCTCGCTGACCTCCAGCGGCACGATGTAGCCCGGCAGGCGCACGTTCTGCCCGTCGAGGCTCTGCACCACCGGGGCGTTGGGCATGTCCTGCTTGGCCGCCGGCGCGGACTCGGCGGACAGCGCGTCGCCCATCTTCGACAGGTCGTGCAGCGGCGTCATGTTCGGCGTCTCCGCCGGCGCGTCCGGCGGGATCATCTCCGACCAGGTCAGGTCTTTCGGCGCGGCCGCCCACACGGGCAGGGCGACCAGCAACAGCAGCGCGAGCACGGCGCGGGGCATGGTGGACATCCTCATAGACGGATCGACAGGCCATCGGCCAGGGATTGGCGGTAGGCGCGCCAGGCCGGCACGCTGCCCATCAGCAGCGCGGCCGCCAGAATGCCACCGAGCAGCGTCCATTCATACTCGCTCGGCCAGGCCAGCGGCAGGTACAGCCCGTAGTTGGCCTGCACGTAACCTTGGGCCGCAGCGATGCCGATGTACAGCAAGGCCAGTCCGGCGGTCACGCCGACGAGCGCCAGGGCGAAGGCTTCCAGCACCAGCAGGCTTGCGATGTGCCAGGGCCGCGCACCCACCGAGCGCAGGATCGCCATCTCCCGGCGGCGTTCGTTGAGGCTGGTGAGGATTGCCGTGAGCATGCCGATCAACCCGGTCAGCACCACGAACAGCGACACCACGAACAGGGCCTTCTCGGCGGTGCCCATCAGGCTCCACAGCTCTTGCAGGGCCACGCCCGGCAGGATCGCCAGCAGCGGTTCGCCGCGGAACTCGTTGATCTCCCGTTGC
Organism: Pseudomonas sp. NPDC089534; assembly: GCF_044749305.1. NCBI lineage: Bacteria > Pseudomonadati > Pseudomonadota > Gammaproteobacteria > Pseudomonadales > Pseudomonadaceae > Pseudomonas > Pseudomonas sp. NPDC089534. The sequence continues at coordinate 8,874 of NZ_JBIVHR010000014.1, forward strand.
AGGGCGAAGGTGGAAATCTTGCTGTTGAGGCCGAGCATGAACGCCGTGATCGCCTGGGGCGTCAGGTCCATGTTGCGCGCCTGTTCGGCGCTGATCCGCCCGTTGCCCCGGGCCGGCACGCCGTTGTGCCAGTCGATGTGGATCGCCTCCATGCCGCCGAGGCTGATGTGCAGCGTGCGGTCCACCGGCGTGCCGGTGCGCTTGAGGATGCCGACCACGGTGAACGGCTTGTCGTCGTGTTTGACCAGGCTGATCGCCGCCACGCCGTGGGCCAGCACCAGTTTGTCGCCGAGCTTGTAGTGCAGCGCCTCGGCCACTTCGGCGCCGAGCACCACTTCGAACGGATCGGTGGCGAAGGCGCGGCCGTCGGCCAGTTCCAGAGGCTGCTGGCGGCCGTACCGGTAGTGGTCGAAATAGGCGCCGGTGGTGCCCATCACCCGGTAGCCGCGGTGGGAGTCGCCGAGGGACATCGGGATCGCCCATTTCACCTTCGGATCGTTGGCGAAGTGCTCGAAGCTGTCCCAGCGGATGTTGTTGGTGGCGTTGCCGATGCGGAACACCGAATACAGCAGCAGGTTCACCGAACCCGAACGGGCGCCGACGATCAGGTCGGTGCCGCTGATGGTGCTGGCGAAACTGGCCTTGGCCTCGGTGCGCACGCGCTCCACCGCCAGCAGCAGGCAAACGGAGAGGGCGATCGCGAACGCGGTCAGCAGGGCGGTGAAACGGCGGTTGGCCAGGCTGGCCATGGCCAGGCGGAACAGATACATCTCAGACCTCGGCGGACGTGGCGGCGCGATTGAGTTCGGCCAGGGACAGGTGACGGTCGAACAGCGGGGCCAGGCTCTGGTCGTGGCTGACGAACAGCAGGCTCGATCCGGCGTCGCGGCATTCGGCGAACAGCAGGCGAATGAAGTTTTCCCGGGCGTCGTAGTCCAGCGCCGAGGTGGGTTCGTCGGCGATCACCAGTTCCGGCTGACCGATCAAGGCCCGTGCCGCCGCCACCCGTTGCTGCTGGCCGATGGACAACGAATCGGCGCGGCGGCCGAGGATGTTTTCATCGTTCAGGCCCAGGTGGGCGAGCAGGGTGGCGGCGGCCCGGTCGACACTGCCGTGGCGCTGCCGGGCCCGCTGCGCCCGCAGCTTCGAGAAGTGGCACGGCAGCTCGACGTTCTCGCGCACCGACAGGAACGGCAGCAGGTTGAACTGCTGGAAGATGTAGCCGGTGTGGTCGACCCGGAAGCGGTCGCGGGCGCCGGCGCCGAGATCGGTCAGCTCCTGGCCGAGCAGGCGGATGCTGCCGCGGCCGGGCTTCTGCACCCCGCCGAGCAGGCCGAGCAGGGTGGTCTTGCCGCTGCCGCTGGGGCCCTTGAGGAACAGGGTTTCGCCGGCCTCCAGGCGGAACGCCGGGATGTCCAGCAGCGGCGGGTGGCCGGGCCAGCTGAAGCCAAGGTCCGACAGTTCGATGAGTGTTTGGGTCATGGTGCCGATCCCACAGGGTTTGGGTGGGTTCAGAACTTCAGGGCAGCGGCCTTGGCCGTCACTTCGGTGCCTTGCTGGCCGCTCGGGCCGATCAGTTGCACCTGGATTTTCTGGGTGGCCGGGAAGGTGCTGAACACCTTCGAAAGGTCCAGCGCCTTCAGCGCACCCGGCGTCGCGCAGCTGAACTGGTAGTGGGCGTGGATCTCGCTGTGGTCGTGGTGATGCTCGTGGCCGTCCTTGTCGGCTTCCTCGTCATGGTCGTCGTCGGCGTCGGGCTTGTCGCCGAACAGCGGGCTTTCCAGTTCCTGGCGGGTGACCTTGCAGCCGGCGGCGGCCGGCAGGCTGAACAGCGCCAGCGGTTGTTCGAGCTGCGCGCGGGCGGCGGCGACCTTGGCCTTGTCGGCTTCGCTGGTGGCGGCGTGTTCGAAGCCGACCAGGTTCATCGCCGGGCTTTCCAGTTCCAGCTCCAGGGTCTGGCCGTCGAGCGCGGCGTTCAGGCGGCCGACGCCATGCTCGTGGGCGCCGAGGCTGCCATGTTCGTGGTCATGGTCGTGCTCGTCGGCGGCCTGGGCGACGGCCAGCGGCAACAGGGCAAACGGCAAAGCGAGCAGCAGACGGCGCATGGCGGTCTCCGGAAAGTAAAGTGAAGAGTTTGTTATGTAATCTTATAACGAAAGTGCGGAGAGTTTGCCCGCCCGCCCCGCATTGCGCAAGACATGAGCGCACGTTGCCCGCACCAGGTCGCGGGCAACGCTCGGGCGTCCGAAGGCGTTCGGACGGTCAGAACCCGTTGCCCGGATAGTCGAACCAGTAACGGCCCGACAGCACCTGACGGATGAAGCCGGGCTCCAGCATGTCCGGCGCGTCGCGGTTGAAGCGCTGGCGCCAGGCCGGCAGCCACCAGTAATCGACCGCCGTGCCGCGCGGGTGCACCACCAGCGTCAGCACCTCCCGGTCGATGCTGGCCTGCTCGTACAACTGATGGCTGCGATCCATGAAGCCCAGGTATTGGCCGATCGGCAGCTTGAACATCAGCGCGGCCGTGTAGACCTTCTCGCTCTGGCTGAACGCCGGGCTCTGCAGGATCTGCACGGCCTCGCAGGCATAGGCCTGGGGCTGATCGGCGATCACGCGGCCCTGAGGCGTGGAGAGCACGTCGAAGCGGTTGTCGAGTTCGCGCCAGTCCACCCGGCCGTTGCGCTCGAAGTAGCCGTGGACGAAGGCGCTCAGTGGCCCTGGCGCGCCGTCGCCGGAGGGGCAGGCCGTCATATCGACGGGCGACCAGGAGCGCCAGGCCGCAATCAGCGCCAGCGCAAGCACCGGGAGAATCCAGAAGAGTCGTTTCATTGGGGTGTGCTGTGCTTGTACCGTCGGAAAATGGTGAAGTCATGGTCGCTGTCGATGCCGTTGCCTGCCATCTGCCGGAAGCCGGCGTCGTTGACTTCGACCCTGTCCCAGCCGGCGGAAATGCACACGCCCTGGGCCAGGACGAACCCGACATGGCCGCTCGCATCGGTGTAATTGACAGCATACGCGCCGATGTCGCCGGGTAAAGCCGAGCGCTCCACCTTCCAGCTGTTGAGCAACCGGCTGTCGTCTGCCCATTCACCGGCCAGCGGCGGACTGAGCTTCATGTAGCCCGGTATGTATTTCGACTTGCCGTGTTCGATCAGCGCCACGTTGATGCCGATCGAGGTCAGCACGTCGTAGACGAACAGGTTGCATTTGTTGGTGTCGGCGGGAAATTCCACGCTCTGCTTCAAGGTCGGATGCTCCAGCGACTTTTTGCTCGTTTTGCCGGCCCATGCCGTGGAGCCCCGGTGCTGAAGGGCCGCCAGCAGTATCCGGCGCGGCATGTCCTGGATCATCACTTTGACGGTGCGGGTCTGGTTCTTGCGCTTGACCCCGTATTCCACTTCATAGAACACATCGTTCGTGACGGCCCCGGTGGTGGACAAGGGCACCCTGACCCAGGGTGACACGGCAACCATCGTCAGACGGTTGCCCGGGGTCAGCGTGGCGGTGTTGAGCGCCTTTTGCGCGCCGGAAGCCCCGACGACCCGCAGGCTGACCTCATGGCTGTCGCGGCTCTTGATGGTCTTGGTCTTTCCCGTGTCCTTGATGGTGACGAGGGTTTGCGCCTTGTCGGGCTGCAGCAGGTACGTCTGGTCGGGGCCGTCCGCCTGCGTGATCGCGTCGTCGATGACGTTGCCGTCGATCAGCAGCTGAAACTTCACGCCCCGGGGCGCCTGCATCAGGAAGTCCTTAAAGACCAGTTTGATTTCCGATTTCATGACGCCTCCTGATCCAGCGGCTCTTCGTAGACATAGAACGACCACTCGGCGTCTTCGCCGACCAGCAGGGTGTCGTAGTCTTCGGGGTTCTCCACGGCGTGTTCGCAGCCTTCGCCGGTGGCCGTGCAGGTGCTGTCCTCGAGGATGGCGGCCTTGTTCTTGTCCTTGAGGCGGTAGGCCAGGCCAGGCTTCTCGGTGTCGTCCTGGCGCTCGACGATCACCTGCAGATACCGGCGGGACGCCAGGGCGGCGACGGGCGGGCCCATGTCGATGGGGGCGGGTCGGCCGATGCCGGCATAGCCGCTGTGCTGTTGGGTCAGTACCTTGTTGGCCATGGGCGGGCAGCCGCAGGCGACGTAGTCGCCCTCAAGCGCCGCGGGGCCTGCGGGCAGCATCAGGGTGCGCTCGCCCACCGCGACGATCGGCCCCTGGCCGGCGCTGCAGGCCGGGCAACTGGCGAGTTGCCCGATGGAGGCGATGATCTGCCCTTCGATCCTGAGGTTCTCGTTGCCTTCGAGCACCGCGCCACCGGTGGAGGTGGGGGCTCCCTTGGAGGCCAGTTTCCTGCCTGCAGACATGGGCGTCCTTCCCATGGAGAAAAAAGGAAATATAGACGCTCCCGGCAAATCTGCCGGATGCCCTGAACGGTGCGCTTGGCGTTGCGCACTTGCCGTGGGAGCATGCGGCCATTCACGTGCGGGAGAGAACTATGTTGCGGATACGCGGAACCGTCGGCGACCTGCCGGTGGACTTGACGCTGGAACTGGATGACGGCGACTGGGCGCGGCTCGGTTCGCACTTCGGCGCGTCCTTGCAGGCGCCGCCGCCGACTGCCGCAGCGCCGGCGGCGAAACCGTCGAACCAGGACGACGCGCTGTGGCAGACGGCGCGGGAGCTGCTGCGCAAGGCCGGGCAACTCAGCGGGCCGGACCTGCTGGAGCAGTTGGAAGGGCTGACCGGCAGCGCCGCAGCGGCCAAGCGCTTGCTGGTGCGGCTGCGCCACTGCTCGCAGGTGAAGGTGGCGAGCGGCGGGGATACGCCGCTCTACAGCTGGATCGAGTGACCGGTCAGTACAGCGCCGCGAACACCTTGCGCCGGTAGGCGCTCACCAGCGGGTGATCGTTGCCCAGCAGTTCGAACACTTGCAGCAAGGTCTTGTGCGGCAGGCCTTCGCCGTAGCTGCGGTTACGGATGAACAGCTTGAGCAGGGCGTCCAGCGCCGCTTCGTACTGCTGGCGGGCCAGTTGCTGGATCGCCAGCTGATACACCGCTTCATCGTCCTGCGGGTTCTGCGCAAGGCGCGCCTTGAGCTCGGCGGCGTCCGGCAGGTCGCGGGCCAGGCCGAGGAACTTGATCTGGGCCTTGGCCCCGGCCAGCGCAGCCTTGTGCTCGTCGCTCTTGACCGCGTCGAGCACGGTCTGCGCCTCGCCCAGCTCGCCGCGTTCGGTGAGGCAGCGGGCGTACAGGATCAGCGCCTTGGCGTTGGTGTTGTCCTCGCCCAGGATCACCACCAGCGCGGCTTCGGCGTCCGCGAACCGGCCGGCGTCGAACAGCGCCTGGGCCTGTTCGAACGGGTCGGCGGCGGCCGGCGGCGGCATCTGCACATGGGGTTCGAGCATCGCGCGCACGGCGGATTCGGGCTGCGCCCCGGCAAAGCCGTCCACCGGCTGGCCGTCCTTGAACAGCACCACGGTCGGCAGGCTGCGGATGCCGAAGCGGGCGACGATGTCCTGCTCGATGTCGCAGTTGACCTTGGCCAGCAGCAGCTCGCCCTGATAGCTCTCGGCGATGCCCTGGAGCATCGGCATCAGCGCCTTGCACGGCGCGCACCACTCGGCCCAGAAATCCACCAGCACCGGTTTGTTGAAGGAGTTCTCGATCACCGACCGGTCGAAATCGGCGGTCGTGGCGTCGAAGATGTACGGCGTTTGCTGACTCATGGGGGCTCTCGTGAACGCGTGAATGGGGCAACTATACGGCTTGGCGGGGGGCGGCCGGAAGCGGTGGGCTAGCGCCGCGCATGGTAGAGGCTGACATGCCGGAACTCTTCGGGCTCGGCCAGGTCCGGCAGGGTCATGGCCTCCAGCATCTCGATGCGGGTGTACTGCGGATGACGGAAGTCGCGCACCCGGGAGTCGGCCACCAAGGCCTCGCGCCCGCGGCTGAGGAACGCGTCGAGCAGCGGCAGGTTCGCCCGGTCGTACAGCACGTCGGCGACCAGTATCAGGTCGAAGCGGTCCGCCTCGGCGAAGAAGTCCGTCGAGTAGCCCATCTCCACGCCGTTGAGCCTGGCGTTCGCCCGGCACGCGGCAATCGCCAGCGGGTCGAGGTCGCAGGCCACCACTTCCAGCGCGCCGGCCTTCACCGCGGCGATCCCGGCGATGCCGGAGCCTGCGCCGAAGTCCAGCACCCGCTTGCCCCTGACCCATTCGGGATGTTCGGCCAGGTATCGGGCCACCGCCAGGCCGCTGGCCCAGCAGAAACTCCAGTACGGCGGCTCATGGAGGATGCGGCGGGTTTCGTCCGGGGTGAATTCCCGGGCCATGTTGTCGCCGTCGATCAGCCACAGTTGCAGGTCGGTGCCCGGCAGCGGGCAAGCCACCAGCCGGGCGTCGCCGAGCAGTCCGCTCAGGGCCTGCTGCAGGTCGAACGGCGCATTCATGGCGCTTTGACGAACTGCAGCGGGCCCAGTGCCTGGGTGGTCGGCTGGGTGATGGTCTGCGACGGCAGGTGCAGGATCAACTGGCCGGACTGGCTGGCGCGGCCACGCAGCTCGACCCGGGCGCCGGCGGGGAAGGCGTCGGGGTTGAAGCGCAGGTGGAACGGCAGCGCCTGGTCGTTGCCGATCAGCGTGGCGCTGGCCAGCAGTTGCTGCGGCCGGTCCTTCTCGTCGATCACCAGCAGCGCCAGTTCGACTTCGGCGCCGGCGGGCACGCCTTGCAGGGTGCCGCTCAGCTCGCGCTGGTAGGCCGGCAGCGGGCCGAGGTCGGCGGCTTCCCGGGCCTTTTTCTGCGCCTGCTGCGGCGCAGGGCCCGGCGTCGGCGGCTGGGGCTTGGGCGCGTCGCTGCCGCAGGCCACCAGCAGGCTGAAGAGACTGAGCAAAACGAGCGGGCGTAACGGCATTGGCGGCTCCGTAATAATGAAATCCGTGGATCGTCAGATCATGGCAGTCTGTATACCGCAAAGCCTATGGCTTGTCTTGCCACGGGGATGCGCTACCATGGCCCTCCCATTTTTTGTTGCCAGCCACCATGCACTGTCCCTTCTGCGGTGCCAACGACACCAAGGTCATCGACTCGCGTCTGGTCGCCGAGGGCGAGCAGGTGCGCCGCCGGCGTGAATGCCTGGCCTGCGGCGAACGTTTCACGACGTTCGAGACGGCTGAGCTTGTGTTGCCGCGCCTGATCAAAACCGACGGCAGCCGCCAACCCTTCGACGAAGACAAACTCCGCGCCGGCATGCAGCGTGCGCTGGAGAAGCGTCCGGTGAGCGTCGAGCGCCTCGAGTCCTCGCTGGTGCACATCAAGCACAAGCTGCGCGCCACCGGCGAGCGCGAGGTCAAGTCCCTCGTGGTCGGCGAACTGGTGATGGCCGAGCTGCAAAAGCTCGATGAAGTCGCCTACATCCGTTTCGCGTCGGTGTACCGCCGCTTCCAGGACCTCAACGAGTTCCGCGAAGAGATCGACCGCCTGGCCCGCGAGCCGATGAAAGAATGACCGCCGCCGAACAGGCCGTCCTCGATGCGCACTTCATGGCCCGGGCCCTGGAGCTGGCGCGCAAGGGCCACTACACCACCCATCCGAACCCGCGGGTCGGCTGCGTGGTCGTGCGCGACGGGCAGATCGTCGGCGAAGGCTGGCACGAGCGCGCCGGCGAGCCCCATGCCGAAGTCCACGCCCTGCGCGCCGCCGGTGATCTGGCCAGGGGCGCCACCGCCTACGTCACCCTCGAACCCTGCAGCCACCATGGCCGCACGCCGCCGTGCGCCGACGCGCTGGTCAAGGCCGGCGTCGGGCGGGTGGTGGCGGCGATGCAGGACCCGAATCCGCAGGTCGCAGGCAAGGGCCTGCAACGCCTGGCCGACGCGGGCATCGCCATCGCCAGCGGCGTGCTGGAGGGCGAGGCGCGCAAGCTCAACGAAGGTTTTCTCAAGCGCATGGAGCACGGCTTGCCGTTCGTGCGGGTCAAGCTGGCCATGAGCCTCGACGGGCGCACGGCCATGGCGAGCGGCGAGAGCCAGTGGATCACCGGCCCCGCCGCCCGCTCGGCGGTGCAGCGCCTGCGGGCCCAGGCCAGCGTGGTGCTGACCGGCGCCGACACGGTATTGGCCGATGGCGCACGCTTGACCGTGCGTGCCGGCGAATTGGGCCTGGATGCGGCGCAGACCGCGCTGGCCATGAGCCGGCCGCCGCTGCGCGTGCTGGTCGACGGCCGCCTGCGGGTGCCGCTGGACGCGCCGTTCTTCAAGGCGGGTCCCGCGCTGGTCGCCACCTGCGCGGCCGTGGAAGAGCAGCACGCCGAAGGCCCCGAATGCCTGCATGTGCCGGGCGAGGACGGCCAGGTCGACCTGCGCCGGCTGCTGACCGAACTGGCCGGCCGCGGCGTCAACGAAGTGCTGGTCGAGGCCGGGCCGCGCCTGGCCGGCGCCTTTGCGCAGCAGGGGCTGGTCGACGAGTTCGTGATCTTCATCGCCGGCAAGTTCCTGGGCTCCGCGGCGCGTCCGCTGCTCGACTGGCCGCTGGCGTACATGAAGGACGCGCCGGAACTGAAAATCAGCGAAATCCGCGCGGTGGGCGATGACTGGCGAGTCACTGCAATCCCTCTGCCTGCCGCGAGCGTATAATTCCCGGCCATCGCGTTAGCGCAGGCGCCGTTCTCAAGGAGAACCCCATGTTCACCGGCATCATCGAATCCATCGGCAGCATCCGCGCACTGACCCCCAAGGGCGGTGACGTGCGGGTGCATGTCGAAACCGGCAAGCTCGACCTCAGCGACGTCAGGCTCGGCGACAGCATCGCGGTCAACGGCGTGTGCCTGACGGCGGTCGAACTGCCGGGCAACGGCTTCGCCGCCGACGTCAGCCGCGAAACCCTCGACTGCACCGCCATGAATGACCTCAAGAGCGGCAGCCCGGTCAACCTGGAAAAGGCCCTGACCCCGACCGCCCGCCTGGGCGGGCACCTGGTCAGCGGTCACGTCGACGGCGTCGGCGAGGTGGTGTCGCGCAGCGACAACGCCCGCGCCGTGGAATTTCGCATCCGCGCGCCGAAAGAACTGGCCAAGTACATCGCCCACAAGGGCTCGATCACCGTCGACGGCACCAGCCTGACGGTGAACGCGGTCGACGGCGCCGAGTTCCTGCTGACGATCATTCCGCACACCCTGAGCGAAACCATCATGGCGTCCTACAAGCCGGGCCGTCGGGTGAACCTGGAGGTCGACCTGCTGGCGCGCTACCTGGAGCGCCTGCTGCTGGGCGACAAGGCCGCGGAGCCGACCGCCGGCGGCACCATCACCGAAAGCTTCCTGGCCGCCAACGGCTATCTCAAATCCTGAAACTCAATTTCTGAAAGAATGGGGGTGCCTTGTGGCGCTCAATAGCATCGAAGAGCTGGTTGAAGACATCCGCCAAGGCAAGATGGTCATCCTCATGGATGACGAAGACCGCGAGAACGAAGGCGATCTGATCATGGCCGCCGAATGCTGCAAGGCCGAGCACATCAACTTCATGGCCAAGCACGCCCGCGGCCTGATCTGCATGCCGATGACCCGCGAGCGCTGCGAGACCCTGAAGCTGCCGCTGATGGCGCCGCGCAACGGTTCCGGGTTCGGCACCAAGTTCACCGTGTCGATCGAGGCCGCCGAAGGCGTGACCACCGGCATCTCCGCCGCCGACCGCGCCCGCACCGTGCAGGCCGCGGCCGCCAAGGACGCCAAGGCCGAAGACATCGTCAGCCCCGGCCACATCTTCCCGCTGATGGCCCAGGCCGGCGGCACCCTGGCCCGCGCCGGCCACACCGAAGCCGCCTGCGACCTGGCGCGCATGGCCGGTTTCGAGCCGAGCGGGGTGATCTGCGAGGTGATGAACGACGACGGCACCATGTCCCGCCGCGCGGAACTGGAAACCTTCGCCGCCGAACACAACATCAAGATCGGCACCATCGCCGACCTGATCCACTACCGGATGATCCACGAACGTACCGTTCAGCGGATCGCCGAGCAGCCGCTGGACAGCGAACTGGGCCAGTTCAACCTGGTCACCTACCGTGATTCGGTCGAAGGCGACGTGCACATGGCCCTGACCCTGGGCAACGTCTGCGCCGAAGAGCCGACCCTGGTGCGCGTGCACAACATGGATCCGCTGCGCGACCTGCTGATGGTCAAGCAACCGGGCCGCTGGAGCCTGCGCGCCGCCATGGCCGCCGTGGCCGAGGCCGGCAGCGGCGTGGTGCTGCTGCTCGGTCACCCGCTCGACGGCGACGTGCTGCTGGCGCACATCCGCGAGACCGGCGACCAGGCGGCGGCGAAAAAGCCGACCACCTACAGCATCGTCGGCGCCGGTTCGCAGATCCTGCGCGACCTGGGCGTGCGCAAGATGCGCCTGATGAGCGCGCCGATGAAGTTCAACGCGATATCCGGTTTCGATCTGGAAGTTGTAGAATACGTGCCCTCCGAATGATGACCGGTTGTTTCCGGCCCTTGATTCGCGGTTCAAATATCCCTGAGGGGCGCGTAACAGACGCGTCCCGGCTCTTTAAGAGATCTGACGAATGACCCTGAAGACCATCGAAGGTACTTTCATCGCTCCAAAAGGCCGCTACGCTTTGGTAGTGGGCCGTTTCAACAGCTTCGTGGTTGAAAGCCTGGTCAGCGGCGCAGTCGATGCCCTGGTTCGCCACGGCGTGAGCGAAAGCGACATCACCATCATCCGCGCACCGGGCGCCTTCGAAATTCCGCTGGTCGCGCAGAAAGTCGCCCAGAAAGGCGAATTCGCGGCGATCATCGCGCTGGGCGCGGTCATTCGTGGCGGCACCCCGCACTTCGAATACGTGGCCGGCGAATGCACCAAAGGCCTGGCCCAGGTCTCCATGGAGTTCGGCGTACCGGTCGCGTTCGGCGTGCTGACCGTCGACTCCATCGAGCAAGCCATCGAACGTTCCGGCACCAAGGCCGGCAACAAAGGTGCCGAAGCTGCCCTGTCCGCCCTGGAAATGGTCAGCCTGCTGGCGCAGTTGGAGGCCAAGTGATTAGCGACGACAGCGATCGTTTCAACCCGCGCGATCCGAAACCTGCGAACGCCGGCAAGCCATCCAAAAGCGCCAAGCGCCGCGAAGCCCGTCAGCTCGCGACGCAAGCGCTGTACCAGTGGCACATGGCCCGGGCTTCGCTGAACGAGATCGAGGCACAGTTTCGGGTCGACAACGATTTCACCGATGTCGACGGCGCGTACTTCCGTGAGATCCTGCACGGGGTTCCGGCCAACCGCACCGAGATCGACAACGCGCTCACGCCTTGCCTGGACCTGGCCATCGAAGAGCTGGACCCGGTCGAGCTGGCGGTGCTGCGCCTGTCCACCTGGGAGCTGCTCAAGCGCGTCGACGTGCCTTACCGCGTGGTGATCAACGAAGGCATCGAACTGGCGAAAGTCTTCGGTTCGACCGACGGCCACAAGTTCGTCAACGGCGTGCTCGACAAACTGGCCCCGCGCCTGCGTGAAGCTGAAGTGAAGGCGTTCAAGCGCTGACCGGCGTTTGAGACCTCATGGGCGAGTTTGAGCTGATCCGGAATTTCTTCGCCGCCGCGCCCTGTGCGCAGGGCGGCGAGGGCGTTGCCCTGGGGATCGGCGACGACTGCGCCTTGCTGGCGGTTCCCGGTGGGGAACAGCTGGCGGTTTCCACCGATACGTTGGTGGCCGGCGTGCATTTCGCCGATCCCTGCGATCCGTTCCTGCTCGGTCAGCGCTCGCTGGCCGTGGCGGTCAGCGACCTCGCCGCCATGGGCGCCACGCCCCTTGCCTTTACCCTTGCCCTGACCCTGCCGACGGTGACCGCCGATTGGCTGCAGGCCTATGCCCGCGGCTTGAGCCAGATGGCTCAGGGCTGCGGCGTGGCGCTGGTGGGCGGGGACACCACCCGTGGGCCGTTGAGCCTGACCATGACCGTGTTCGGCCGCGTGCCGGCGGGCCAGGCCCTGACCCGCAGCGGCGCTCGCCCAGGCGATCTGCTGTGCGTCGGCGGCGAACTGGGCAATGCCGCCGGCGCCTTGCCGCTGGTGCTGGGGCAGCGCGGGGCGGCGGACGATGTCGCGGGGCCGCTGCTGGCGCACTACTGGTCGCCGCAGCCGCAACTGGCATTGGGCCAGGCGCTGCGCGGCAAGGCCACGGCGGCGCTGGACATCTCCGACGGCCTGCTCGCCGACTGCGGGCACATCGCCCTGGCGTCGAACGTGCGGCTGGAGGTCGAGCGCGAGCGGGTGCCGCTGTCGGACGCCCTGGTGGCGTTCCTCGGCCAACCTTGCGCCGAGCGTGCGGCCCTGAGCGGCGGCGACGATTACGTGCTGGCCTTCACCTTGCCGTCCGTCGAGTTGCCGGCGCTGCTGGCCGACGGCTGGCCGATCCATGTGATCGGCCGCGCGGTGCAGGGGCAGGGCGTGGCGCTGCTCGACCGCGACGGACGCGACATCACCCCGCAGATCCGGGGTTATCAACATTTTCAGGAGTCACCGTGACAGATCACCCGAAACAGGTTCCGGCTGAATGCGTTCCGCCGTCGGTCTGGCGCAATCCGTGGCATTTCCTGGCCTTCGGGTTCGGTTCCGGCACCTTGCCCAAGGCGCCGGGCACCTGGGGCTCGCTGGTTGCGCTACCCTTTATCCCGTTGTGGCAGATGTTGCCCGACTGGGGGTACTGGCTGATGCTGGGCATCACCATGCTGTTCGGCTTCTGGCTGTGCGGCAAGGTGGCCGACGATCTGCGGGTGCATGACCACGAAGGCATCGTCTGGGACGAGATGGTCGGGATGTGGATCACCCTGTGGCTGGTGCCGGAAGGCTGGTACTGGCTGCTGGCCGGATTTGTGGTGTTCCGCTTCTTCGACATACTCAAGCCATGGCCGATCCGCTGGGTGGACCGGCATGTGCACGGCGGCGTCGGCATCATGCTCGACGACGTGCTGGCCGGCGTGTTCGCCTGGCTTGCGATGCAGGGACTGGTGTGGATTTTCGCCTGACGGTTCAGGCGTGAACGAGGGACTAGGGATGGCTCGACGCTGGTTGGCGCTGCTGGTTTTTGCCTGGCTCGGTTTCGGGGCCGCTTCCCTGGCCCGGGCGGAGGATGCGCCGCCTGCGGTCATTCATCTGGCCAGCGAGGAGTGGGAGGACTACACCGCCGCCGACGGCCACGGCCTGGCCTGGGACGTGCTGCGGCTGGTGTTCGAGCCGGCCGGGGTGAAGCTGGACATCCGCACCGTGCCGTACACCCGGTCGGTGGGGCTGGTGCAGCTCAAGGAGGTCGACGCGCTGGTCGGCTCCTACCGAGACGAAGCCGAGCAGGTGCTGTACCCGCGCTGGAACTTCGACTCCGACCACATCTACGCCCTGGGGCTTGCGAGCAATCCGGCGCCGACCCAGGCCTCCCTGGGCAAGTACCGCCTGGCGTGGGTGCGGGGCTACCGCTACGAGAACTACCTGCCCAACATCAAGCGCTTCAACCAGATCGAGCGGCGCACGGGGATCCTGTCGATGCTCAAGCAGGGGCGGGTGGATTTCTACATCGATGCGCTGACGGAGATCGAAGCGGTGGTCAAGGACGCCGACGATCCGGCGCAGTACCGCTACTCGCATCTGGCGGAGCTGCCGCTGTACCTGGGGTTCGCCGACACGCCGCAGGGCCGGGCCCTGATGGCGCTGTATGACCGGCGCATGGAGCAGTTGGTCAAGACCGGCGAGCTCAAGGCCGTCTTCGAGCGCTGGAAGCAGCCGTACCCGTTCGACCCGAACGGCTGACGCCATCGCCAGCGGGCAGGCTCCTACAGGTTCTGTGCCGGGCACAGGAGGGCGGGGGCTGGAATGCCCGGGCTGACATCAAACTTTTTGATGGTTATGGCCGACAATTCAGCCTAAGCGTCTGTCGGAACCTGCTGTTACAATGCCGCCCAGCGAATATTCAGACTTTTCAGATCAGGAGCACACCGGTGCCTGTCGTTTTTGTCGCCGCTTCCAAGCTGCCAACGCCTTTTGCGCAATTCACCATGCACGGTTTTCTCGACGATGCCACCGGCCGCGAGCACGTCGTGCTGAGCCTGGGCGAGATCGCCGACGGCGCTCCGGTGCTGGGCCGGCTGCATTCCGAATGCCTGACCGGTGACGCCTTGTTCAGCCAGCGCTGCGACTGCGGTTCGCAACTGGAAGCCGCCCTGCGCGCCATCGCCCGCGAAGGCCGCGGCGTGCTGCTGTACCTGCGCCAGGAAGGCCGCGGCATTGGCCTCTTGAACAAGATCCGCGCCTACGAACTGCAGGACGGCGGCGCCGACACCGTTGAGGCCAACGAGCGCCTGGGCTTCGCCGCCGACCAGCGCGACTACGCCATGTGCCTGCCGATGCTGGAGCACCTGGGCGTCAAGTCGCTGCGCCTGATGACCAACAACCCGCGCAAGGTCAAGGCGCTGACCGACATGGGCATCGTCGTTGCCGAGCGCGTGCCGCTGCACACCGGCCACAACCCGCACAACAAACTCTACCTGGCCACCAAGGCCAGCAAGCTCGACCACATGATGGGCAACGAGCACCAGGGCGAGGTCGACCGGGCGTGACCCGCGGTCAAGTGCGTCGCCGCCTGTCGCTGGCCTGGTGGAAATACCTGGCGCTGGCGCTGCTGCCGCTGTTCGTGCTCAACGGCGTGTTCGGCCAGGGCGAGGCGATCCTGCCGGTGCTGGCGATGCCGCTGTTCATCGCCGGCGTGGCGTCGATGTTCGTCAGCCTGAAGTTCTTCGGCCGCTACAAGCATGCGTTGATCGCCACCCAGAAATCCCTCGACACCCCCGAAGAGCCCGGTGCGTGGATCGCCTTGGCGGCCCGTCGCCGCACCGCGTTCCTGGCGGCGGCGTTGCCGGCCTGGATCGGCGCGCTGGCGGTGTTCGTCGGCCTCGAAGCCGTGCCGCTGATGCTGCTGGCGCTGTCCACGGCCGTGCTGTTCTACCTCTACCGCATCCCGCGTCAGCTCGGTTGATGCGGCGTCTCTGGCTGGCGGTTCTGCTGCTGGCCGCAAGCGGCGGGGCTTCGGCCGGCCTGCGGGTGGTCAGCCTCGCGCCTTCCCTGTCTGAAATCGTCGTCGAGCTGGATTCGGCCGACCTGCTGGTGGGCGTGCTGGACGCCGGCGAGCGGCCGGACGCGCTCAAGCAAGTGCCTTCGGTAGGACGCTACGGGCAGCTCGATATGGAGCGCTTGCTCAGCCTCAAGCCCGATCTGCTCCTGCTCTGGCCCGGCAGCGTCGGCCCGGCCCAGCGCGAGCAGCTCAAACGGCTGAACATTCCCACCTTCGTGGCCGAACCCCACAGCCTCGACGAGTTGCTCGCGCAGATCGAAGCCATCGCCCGGCGGCTTGGCCGGCCGGAGCGTGGGACCGAACGGGCCGCTGCATTGCGCAACGACCTTGAAGCGCTGCGCACGCGCTATCGCCGGGAAAGCCCTCTGCGGGTGTTCTATCAGGTCTGGGACAAGCCGCTCTACACCGTCGGCGGCGGGCAGATCATCAGCGATGCGCTGGCGGTGTGCGGCGCGCGCAACGTGTTCGCCGACCTGAGTTTGCCGGCGCCGCAGGTCAGCGTCGAGGCCGTGCTGCAGCGCGATCCCGAGGTGATCCTGGCCGGTGAACAGGCGCAGCTCGATGCCTGGAAAGCCTGGCCGCAGGTGGCGGCGGTGCGCCAGGGGCAATTGCTGTGGGTGACCGACAAGGGCCTGGAGCGGCCAAGCGGGCAGATGATCGAAGCGACCGCCAAGCTCTGCCGGTTGATTGCGCCCGGGCGTTGAGGCCTTTGCTTTACGGTGTCCTTGGTGGCGCCATCGCCAGCAGGCTGGCTCCCACAGTTTTTGCAGTGACCACAGATTCTGCACTCACCCAAGATCCCCTGTGGGAGCCAGCCTGCTGGCGATAGCGTCAGTCAAAACCCCGCCGCATTTCCGCTCAGAGCCGCGGTGTCCAGGTCACCCCGAACATCCACGCCCGACCTTCCTCGCGGTAGCCGTACTGACTGCCGTCATGGCTGTACAGCACCCGGCTGTAATCCTTGTCCAGCAGGTTGTCGACCTTGAGATCCAGCTTGATCTCCCGGCTCAGCGCCCAGCTGCTGCGCAGACCGAGCAGGCCGTAGCCGCCCAGGGCATGCTGGTTGTTCAGGTCGTCATAGCTGCCGCTGACCGCTTGCCAACTGGCGCCGAGGCCGAGCCGGTCGAACTGCCGGTCCAGGTCCCAGCTCAGCGTGCGGCGGGCGCGGCGGGCCAGGGTGTGGCCGGTGTCGCGGTCGCGCGGGTCGATGACCGCCACGCCGAGGTTGCTCTGCCAGCCGTACAGTTCCTGTTTCAGCGCCGCTTCGAAGCCGTTGATCCGCGCCGAGGCGACGTTCTGCGGCCGTGAGTTGCTGCCGAAAATGATCGCGTCCTCAAGGTCGGTGCGGTACAGCGACGCTTCGAGGCGGCTGCTGTCGCTCAACTGGCTGCGCCATTGCAGCTCGTAGCTTTTCGAGGTTTCCGGCTTCAGGTCCGGGTTGCTGAAGTCCGGGTAGTACAGGTCGTTGAAGGTCGGCGCGCGGAAACCTTCGCTGTAGCTCAGCAACAGGTCGTTGTCCGGGTTCACCGGCACGGTGAGGGTGCCGCTCCAGCTGTTCTGGCCGCCGAACTGCTGGTTCTGGTCGTGGCGCAGGCCCAGTTCGGTGGAGAAACTGTCGGCCTGGTAGCGGTGCTGGATGAAGGCGGCACGGTTCCAGCGGCTGTCCTCGTCGAACGCGGTGCTGCTGTTGATCCGGTCTTCGTACCAGTCGCCGCCCAGGATCAGGCTGTTGCGGGCATCGAGGGTCAGGTCGTTCTGCCAGTTCACCGAATCGCGGTAGGTGTTGAACACCGAGCGCTCGTCGCTGAGCTTGTCGAGGGTCTTGTCGCGGTTTTCGCTGTGGCCCAGCTCCAGGCGGGATTTCCAGCGCTCGTTGATCCGTGCGTCCACGTAGCTGCTGAAACCGCTGACGGCGAAGTCGCTGTAAGGCTGTTGCTGCACGGAGTCGAAGGTGACCGGGTCGAAGCGGCCGAACGGGTTGTCGAATTCGCTCTTGCCGCGGTTGTCCAGCAGGTTGGCGCCCACTTCGATGTCGTCGCTCAGCGCGTGGCTCAGGCTCAGGCTTAAGGACTGGTTGCGGTAGGCGTCGTGGTCGCCGTCGCTGGGATACGACTCATGGGTGCGGTCGATGCCGGCGGTTTCGTCGAGGCTGGCGCCGAGGTTGAAGCGGGTCTTGTCGTCGCCGCCGGACAGGCCGAGGCTGCGCTCCCAGGTCTGGTGGCTGCCCAAGCCCACATGCATCCGTGGTTGCAGGCCCGAGTCGCTGCCGCGCCGGGTGAAGATCTGGATCACCCCGCCGATCGCATCGCTGCCGTAGATCACCGAGCGCGAGCCGCGCAGCACTTCCACCCGCTCGATCTGTTCGATGTTCAGGTGCTGCAGGTTGCTGTCGCCGGAGGTGGCGTTGCCGATGCGCTGGCCGTCCACCAGCACCAGGCTCTGGGCCGATTGGGTGCCGCGGATGTAGATCCCCGGCAGGCTGCCGCGCCCGCCGGTCTGCGCCACCTGCACGCCCGGCACCCGCTGCAGCAGGTCGGTGACGCTGCGCGGCTGCAGCCGCTCGATATCGACGCGGGTGAACACGGTGTTGGCGGCGCTGCTGTCGTTGCGGGCCTCGACCTGGCGGTTGGCGCTGATCAGCACGTCGGGCAGCTTCAGGGCGTCGTCGCGCTCGAAGGCGTCGGCGAATGCCGGGTTGGCGGGGAGCAGGAGGAGGGGCAGGGCGAGGCGCGAGAGTTGCATCGGCAGTCCATTGAGGTTTCAGGCGTACATAAAACCAATGTGGGAGCGAGCCTGCTCGCGATGGCGGTGTGTCAGTCGGCATTGAAGTGACTGACACCGCCATCGCGAGCAGGCTCGCTCCCACATGGGCATTGCGTTTTACTTGTTAAGCAGTTCCAGGCGCTCGCGCACCGCCGCTTCGATCCCGGCCTCGTCCAGCCCGCACTCGGCGAGCATCTGCGCCGGTTTGGCGTGTTCGACGTAGATGTCCGGCAGGCCCAGGTGCAGGATCGACTTGAGCACGTTCTCGCGGGCGAGGAACTCGCTGACCGCGCTGCCGGCGCCGCCCATCACCGAGTTCTCCTCGATGGTCACCAGCAGGTCGTGGCCGGCGGCGGCTTCGCGCACCAGCGCTTCGTCCAGCGGCTTGACGAAGCGCATGTCGATGACCGTGGCGTCCAGCTTCTCGGCGACGTTCAGCGCCTCGGCCAGTTGCACGCCGAACACCAGCAAGGCGACCTTGCTGCCCTGGCGGCGCACCACGCCCTTGCCGATCTCGATCGGTTCCAGGTTCTTCTCGATGGGGGCGTTCGGGCCGGTGCCGCGCGGGTAGCGCACGGCCGCCGGGCCGTTGTACAGGTGGCCGGTGCTGAGCATCTTGCGCAGTTCGTTCTCGTCGCTCGGGGTCATGATGACCATGCCCGGGATGCAGCGCAGGTACGACAGGTCGAAGCTGCCGGCGTGGGTCGGGCCGTCTTCGCCCACCAGGCCCGCGCGGTCGATGGCGAACAGCACGTCGAGGTTCTGCACCGCCACGTCGTGGACCAGTTGGTCGTAGCCGCGCTGCAGGAACGTCGAGTAGATCGCCACCACCGGCTTGGCGCCTTCGCAGGCCATGCCGGCGGCGAGGGTCACGGCGTGCTGCTCGGCGATCGCCACGTCGAAGTAGCGCAGCGGGAAACGTTCGCTGAACGCCACCAGGTCCGAGCCTTCCTTCATCGCCGGGGTGATGCCCACCAGGCGCGGGTCGGCGGCGGCCATGTCGCACAGCCATTCGCCGAACACGCCGGAGTACTTCGGCCCGCCGGCCTTCTTCGGCGCAGCGGCCGGGGCGTCCAGCGGTTCGAGCTTGGTGATGGCGTGGTAGCCGATCGGGTCGACTTCCGCCGGGGCGAAGCCTTTGCCCTTCTTGGTGACCACGTGCAGGAACTGCGGGCCCTTCAGGTCGCGCATGTTGCGCAGGGTGGCGATCAGGGTCGGCAGGTCGTGGCCGTCGATCGGGCCGATGTAGTTCCAGCCCAGCTCTTCGAACAGGGTGCCGGGCACCAGCATGCCCTTGGCGTACTCTTCGGTGCGACGGGCGATCTCCCAGGCGCCGGGCAGGCGCGACAGCACTTTCTTGCTGCCTTCGCGCATGCTCGCGTAGGTGCGGCTGGAGAGGATCTTGGCCAGGTAGTTGGACAGGCCGCCGACGTTGCGCGAGATCGACATGTCGTTGTCGTTGAGGATCACCAGCATGTTGGCGTCCACTTCCGGCGCGTGGTTCAGCGCCTCGAAGGCCATGCCGGCGGTCAGCGCGCCGTCGCCGATCACGGCGATCGCCTTGCGGTCGCTGTTCTGCAGGCGGGCGGCGATGGCCATGCCCAGCGCGGCGCTGATCGAGGTGCTGGAGTGGCCGACGCCGAAGGTGTCGTACTCGCTCTCGGAGCGGCGCGGGAAGGCGGCGATGCCGTCCTTCTGGCGCAGGGTGCCCATGCGTTCGCGGCGGCCGGTGAGGATCTTGTGCGGATACGCCTGATGGCCGACGTCCCACACCAGCCGGTCGTCCGGGGTGTCGAACACGTAATGCAACGCGATGGTCAGCTCGATGACGCCCAGGCCGGCACCGAAATGCCCACCGGTCTGGCCGACCGTGTAGAGCAGTTCCAGGCGCAACTCATCGGCCAGGGTCTCCAGCTCGGCTTCGCCTAACCGGCGCAGGCCGTCCGGCGTGTTCGCGCGGTCGAGCAGGGGCGTGGTCGGGCGCTTGCGGGGAATCTCATGAAACGTCGTGGGCATCAGGCGAATCGTTATAGGTATAAAAGATGCGGCAGTTTACCTGATGCATCGCCCCCTGCCCACGCGTTGGTCCTTTTTGGCGGATCTGCCGTCAGTGGCGGCGCTCGACGATGTACCGGGCCAGGTCGCGCAGCGGCTCGGCGGCCGCGTCAAACGGTCGCAGCGCGTGCAGGGCCTGATCGCGCAGCTCCAGCGCATAGGCCTTGGCCGCGTCGAGGCCGAGCAGGGCCGGGTAGGTCGGCTTGTCGCGGGCGATGTCGGCGCCCTGGCGCTTGCCGAGGGTTTCGGTGTCGCTTTCGACGTCGAGGATGTCGTCCTGCACCTGGAACGCCAGGCCGATGGCCTGCGCATAAGTCTGCAGGGCCTTGAGCTCGTCCTTCTCGGCACGGCCGCTGGCCAGGGCGCCGAGCTTGACGCTGACCTCGATCAGCGCGCCGGTCTTGTGCCGGTGCATCTGCTCCAGGGCCTTCTGGTCGAGCTTGAGGCCCACCGAGCCGAGGTCGATGGCCTGGCCGCCGACCATGCCGGCCGGACCTGCTGCGTGGGCGAGGGCGGTGACCATCTGCAGGCGGATGTCGGCGGCCAGGTCACTCAGGCGCGGGTCGAGCAGGGCGCTGAACGCCAGGCTCTGCAGGCCGTCGCCGGCGAGGATCGCGCAGGCTTCGTCGTACTTCTTGTGGGTGGTGGGCTGGCCGCGGCGCAGGTCGTCGTCGTCCATCGCCGGCAAATCGTCGTGCACCAGCGAGTAGGCGTGGATCAGCTCCACCGCGCAGGCCGCGCCGTTGGCCTGCTCGGCCTTGCCGCCGAGGGCTTCGCACGCGGCGTAGGCCAGCAGCGGCCGCACGCGCTTGCCGCCGATCATCACGCTGTAGTGCATCGCCTCATACAGGCGCGCCAGTTCCGGCAGCGGGGCCTTGAACAGGATTTCCAGCGCCGCGTTGACCCGTGCCTGGCTGGTGGCCGAATACGCCGCGATCATTCCGGCTGATCCGCATCGAACGGGGCTTCGGCCAGTTCGCCGTCGCGCTCCAGCAGGATCTGCACCTTCTGCTCGGCCTGGGCCAGCGCCGCCTGGCAGTCGCGGGTCAGGCCGATGCCCTGCTCGAAGGCGGCCAGCGAGTCCTCCAGCGACAGTTCGCCGTTCTCCAGACGCTCCACCAGCGTTTGCAGGTCGGCGAGGGACTGTTCGAAATCCAGTGCAGCTTTTTTGCGGGCCATGGCGGCGGTTTCCGGTAGACGTTAAACCGGCGCGACACTAGCAGATAGGGGGGGCAGGGGCAAATGAGCGGGGCGTTCCCCGTGGCGAGGGAGCTTGCTTGCGCTGGGCTGCGCAGCCGTCCCGGGCGTGGTCGGAGCCAGCGCCGGATCGTTGGGTTCGGGGTCGCTTCGCAACCCGGCGGGAGCGAGCTCCCTCGCCACGGATTGATGTGCTTTGTCCGGGCATATCGTTATTCGGCTCATTTTGTGAGCCGAATAAGTCCGCTATTCGGCTCACGCACCGTAAATGTGCGTGATTCCCACCGCAAATCCAGATGTGTCCGATTGTTAAAAAACGGCCGAATCGTTAATCTTCGCGCCTTCTACGTCCCCGTTTTCAGGGGCTTTCAGACAAAACGCAGTGCGCGCCACTGTGAAGCGCCGAGGATCGGGCGCAAGGTTTCGTCAGGCATGGCAGGAGGCATCACATGCGTTCGTTTCTTTTGCTGCTGATCGGGTTGGCCTGCACGCCCGCGCTGCTGGCGGCGCCGAGCGCCGAATTGACGGAGCCCCAGGGCGGCTGGCGCTACCACGGCCTGCTCGACCGCACGGAAAACCCCCAGGTCGCCTATCCCACGCCGCCCATCGACCGCGGCATCCAGCGCAACCGCACGATGATCCAGGGCCAGCTCAAGGCCCTCGGCCACCAGCGCGGGCCGCACACCCTGGCGGTGAACGGCAATCCGCTGAACCTGTACACCGACGACGACGGGCGTTTCGCCCGGCCCTATGCCTTCGGCGCCGGCTCCAACAGCGTCGAGGTGCGCAGCGCCGAAGGCCAGTCGCTCAAGCGCGTCCAGTTCTATGAGGCCAACGACCTGCGCACGCCGGCGCGGATCCGCGTGGTGCTGGGCTGGGACGACCCCAAGGCCGAGCTCGACCTGCACATCGTCACGCCGGACGGCCAGCATGCCTTCTGGGCGCGCCCGGCCTTGAGCAACGGCGGCGGCCTGGATCCGGACGGCGTCGACGGCCCGGGCCCGGAAATGTTCACCATGACCGCGCCGCTGCACGGCACCTATCTGGTTTACGTCAACTATTGGGGCAACTTCGGCGACGGCGGCTATAACTTCGAGGAGGCCAGCAATCAGAACGAGGTGATCACCTCGCAGATCACGCTGGTGACCCAGGAAAACACCGTCGACGAAAAACGCGAAACGTTCATCGTGCCCCTGCGGGCGATCGGTGATCTGCTGCTGGTCAAGACTTTCAACTATTAAGCATCCCGTCCACGGATGAATCTCGGGTTTTGTGAACATGAGTGATAACGCTGCTTCTCCGGCCGTCCCGACACCGACCGGCCAACCTCCTCGGCGCTGGCCGCTGCTGCTGGCCGGGCTGTGCCTGGTGGCCGGCGTGGCGGGCGGCCTGGGCTGGCTGCTGCACAAGCCCAAGGCGCCGCCGGCGGAGCTGGCGAGCGACAAGCTGGGCATGAGCCGTCCTGACGCGCTGCTGGAGACCCGCTCCCTGAGCCAGTTGCCCAAGGACCTGTTGGCGGTGCCGTTCCTCAAGGCCACGCTCACCGAGGATTTCGTCTTCTATTACGAAAGCCATGCCGACCGCCTCGGCCTGATCGGCAGCCTGCGGCGGATCGTCTACGAACATGACCTGAAGCTGCAGGACAGCCTGATCGAGCAACTGTTCGACCAGCCGGCGGACGTGGCGCTGTGGCGCGGGGCCGATGGCCGGCTGAAGGATTTCCTGCTGGTGATGGATCGCGGCGGCCTGGCCAAGGTGCTGGAGCCGCTGGCGAAAGTGGCGCTGGACGACTCGCAGCTGGGTCAGTTGGGCGAGCTCAAGGTCGGCGGCGACACGGTGCCGCTGTATCAGCTCAGCTACAACGCCGGCAAATCGCTGCTGTTCGCCTCCCATGGCGACAAGTTGGTGGTGCTGTCCAACCCGGCCAAGTACTACGACCCGCAAAGCGGCGCGTCCG
Organism: Pseudomonas sp. NPDC089534; assembly: GCF_044749305.1. Taxonomy (NCBI): domain Bacteria; kingdom Pseudomonadati; phylum Pseudomonadota; class Gammaproteobacteria; order Pseudomonadales; family Pseudomonadaceae; genus Pseudomonas; species Pseudomonas sp. NPDC089534. Next base: position 31,942 of record NZ_JBIVHR010000014.1, read on the forward strand.
AGGAGTCGGGCCATGTGTCGCCCGAAGCGCTCGCGGCGCTGCTGGGCGGCCAGAAGCTGTTTCCCGAGGCCTTCGGCCTGCCGGCCAAGGCGCCGGAGATCAAGCAGCGCCTGTCGGTGAACGCCAGTGTGCTTGCGATGGGCTACCAGCGCTTCATCCCGAACTTCGCCGGCCTGCGCTTCGACATGGACGACAAGGGCTGGCACAGCTTCCTGGCCATGGACGAGCTCGACAATCAGCCGGACTTCGACTTCAAGCCGGTGTGGCAGGCCATGCCCCTGGGCGCCAGCGCCTGCGTGACCTTGCCGGTGGCCGCCGAACCGCAGAAGCCGCTGCTGGTGAAGCTCGGCGCCGAAGAGGCCGCTGCGCAAAAGCTCACCGAACACGTGGCCGGCGCGGCGGGGCTGTGCTGGTACGCCGATTCGCGGCTGTACACGCCGCTGCTGGTGGCCAGCCTGAACGACGGCGACAAGCTCGACGGCGACCTCGGTGCGCTGTTCGGTTCGATGGTCGGCGCCTATGAAGGCAACGTCGACGAACACGCGTTCCCGGTGGTGGAGAAGCAGGAAGGTCAGAGCCACCTGTGGCAGCGTCAGGTCAGCTCGAACTTCGGCCCCTATGCGGCCAAGGACGCCGAGAACCCCGACGCCATCACCGGCCGGGCCTTCATGAAGGTCAGCCTGGCGCGCCACGGCTCGACCCTGTTGTTCTCCCTCGACGACAAACTGGTCGACAAGGCCCTCGGCACCCTCGACAAGCGCTTCCCGCCGATGGCCGACGTGCTGCCCAAGGATGTGCTGATGCCGATCTACTTCGGCCCGGACGCGATCGCCCAACTGATGCAGCAGGAAACCCTCGACAGCCTGCCGCAGGACATGGAGCCGGTGTTCTACAACGCCGCGCAGACCTACCTGATCCCGAAACTGCGCACCCTCGGCGGCTACGGCAAATACGCCCTGACCCTGCCTGAAGGCAGCGAGCCCGACGGCCACTGGCAATGGCTGCCGCTGGAGTGGAAAGCACTGTGACCGGACTGATCCGCCGCCTCGGCCTGCTGGCGCTGCTGTTCTGCGCCCAGGCCGGCGCCATGGAAGCCCCTGCGCTCGATCCGCAGCAGTCCCAGGTGTTCCGCGCCTGGTTCGTGCGCATCGCCCAGGAACAGCTGAGCCAGGGCCCGAGCCCGCGCTGGTATCAGCAGGACTGCGCGGGGCTGGTGCGTTTCGCCGCCAACGAAGCGCTGAAGGTGCATGACGACAAGTGGTTGCGCAGCAACGGCCTGTCCAACCGCTACCTGCCGCCGGAGCTGGCGCTGAGCGCCGACCAGCGCAAGCTCGCCCAGCAGTGGCAGCAGGGCGGCGGCAAGGTCGGGCCCTACGTCAACGCGATCAAGCTGATCCAGTTCAACAGCCGCCTGGTGGGCCGCGACGTGTCGCAGGCGCGGCCGGGCGACCTCATGTTCTTCGATCAGGGCGACGACCAGCACCTGATGATCTGGATGGGCCGCTACATCGCCTACCACACCGGCACCACCACCCCAACCGACAACGGCATGCGCTCCGCAAGCCTGCAACAACTCATGACATGGAAGGACACCCGATGGATTCCCGACGCAGCCAACCCCAACTTCATCGGCGTCTATCGACTGAACTTTCTCTCCCAATGACCGGTGCCCGCATGCTGCGCATTTGCTCGAAAATCCCTCTGCTGCTGGCGCTGCTGCTGCCACTGGCGACCGTGAACGCCGAAGACACCGTGGCCCCGAGCGGCTACACGCCGGTGGCCGGCGAGAGTTTCTTCCTGCTGGCCGACAGCAGTTTCGCCAGCGACGAACAGGCGATGGTGCGCCTCGAAGCGCCGGGCCGCGACTATCGCCGTTTCCGCATGGAGCCCTACGGCGGCGCCGACATCCGGGTGTACCGGATCGACAAGCCGCTGGACTTCCTTAAGCGCCAGAAGAACCTGCACAGGGTGGTCAGCGACGGCCAGTTCAAGGGTGAGGGCCTGTCCAACACCTTGGCGTACCTGTGGGACAACTGGTACCGCAAGTCCCGCCGGGTGATGCAGCGGGCGTTCTCCTACGAGTCGCGCAAGCAGGTCACCGAGGAAGTGCCGGAGCTGAAGATGGGCAACGCCATCGCCGCGCCGACGCCGTATGACGCCCAGCCGCAGTTCGCCCTGATTCCGGGCTTGCCGGTGGTCACCCAGTTCCGTTACCCGCTGTGGCAGGCCAAGCCGATCCAGCCGCCGGAAGGGGTGAAGCTGGCCGGTTCGTCCAGCGAGTTCGTCAGCGTCGCGCCGGGCAACGTCTACATTCCGCTGGGCCAGCTGAAGCCGGGCCTGTACCTGGTCGAAGCGCTGGTGGGCAAGTACCGGGCGACCACCGTGGTGTTCGTCTCCAACACCGTGGCGGTGAGCAAGATAGCCGGCGACGAGCTGCTGGTGTGGGCGGCGCGCAAGCATGAAGGCAGTTCGGTGGCCAAGGCCAACGTGCTGTGGACCGACGGCCTGGGCGTGATGAGCAGCGGCGCCACCGATGCCGATGGATTGTTGCGCCTGAAGCACGTCAGCCCCGAGCGTTCGTTCGTGATCGGCGAAGACGAAGAGGGCGGGGTGTTCGTCTCCGAGAACTTCTACTACGACAGCGAAATCTACGACACCAAACTCTACGCGTTCACCGACCGGCCGCTGTACCGGCCGGGGGATTGGGTGTCGCTGAAGATCGTCGGCCGCGAGTTCAAGAACGCGCGGGACTCGGTGCCGCCGGGCGCGGCGGACGTCAGCGTCAGCGTGCTCGACGCCACCGGAACCGAACTGCAGACCCTCGACCTGAAGCTCGATTCGAAGGCCGGCACCCAGGGCCGCTTCCAGTTGCCGGACAACGCCGTGGCCGGCGGTTACGAGCTGCGCTTCAACTACAAGGACCAGGCCTACAGCAGCGCCTTCCGGGTGGCGGAGTACATCAAGCCGCACTTCGAGATCTCGCTGAACCTGGCCAAGCAGGATTACCGCACCGGCGAGCCGGTCAAGGGCAGCCTGGTGCTGCTCTACCCGGACGGCAAACCGGTGGCCAACGCCAAGCTGACCCTGAGCCTGCGGGCCCAGCAGCTGTCGATGGTCGACAATGAGCTGCAATACCTGGGGCAGTTCCCGGTGGAGCTGACCAGCACCGAACTGACCACCGACGGCAAAGGCAACGCGACCCTGGACCTGCCGGCCGCCGACAAGCCGAGCCGCTACATGCTCACCGTGTTCGCCAGCGACGGCGCGGCGTACCGGGTCAAGACCACCAAGGAAATCCTCATCGACCGGGGCGCGGCCAGTTTCCGCCTGAGCGCGCCGCAACGGTTCAGCGCGGCGGGCGACAAGGTCGCGTTCAGCTACGTCAACGAGGGCGGCAGCGAAGCGGCCAAGGCCGTGACGCCGAGCGGCTACAGCTGGGTGCGCCTGGAAGACCAGAGCACCGGCGAAGGCAAACTGGCGGCCAGCGACAAAGGCTTCAGCCTGGCCTTCGAGCGTCCGGGCACCTACAACCTGACGCTCAAGGACCAGCACGGCCGGGTGCTCGGCGCCACCGGCCATTCGGTGACCGGCGAAGGCGTGAAGGCGGTGCCGGGCACCGTGGAAATCGTCCTCGACAAACCCGAATACAAGGCCGGCGACGAAGCGCTGGCGCTGATCACCTTCCCGGAACCGGTCAGCGATGCGCTGCTGTCGCTGGAGCGCGACAAGGTCGAAGCCACCGCGCTGCTGGCCAAGGGCGGCGACTGGCTGAAGCTGGAAAAGCTCAGCGACACCCAGTACCGCGCGCGCATCCCGGTGAAGGACACCTTTGCGCCGAACATGACCTTCTCGGCGCTGTACACCAAGGGCGGTCAGTACAGCTTCCAGAACGCCGGGATCAAAGTGGCCGCGCCGCAGATCGACGTGGCGATCAGCACCGACAAGCCGGTGTACCTGCCGGGCGACACGGTCACGGTGGACCTGTCCACCCAGTTCGCCGGCAAAGCGGTGCCGGCGCACCTGACGGTCAGCGTCGTCGATGAAATGGTCTACGCGCTGCAGCCGGAGATCGCGCCGACCATCGACCAGTTCTTCTACCACCCGCGCCGCAACAACGTGCGCACCAGCGCCAGCCTGTCGTTCATCAGTTACGACGTGGCGCTGCCGGGCAGCCCCGGCGCACCGGGCAAGGCCAACCGCAGCGAGCGCGGCGTGAAGGTGCTGGAGCGTCCGCGCCGCGAAGACGTCGACACCGCCGCCTGGCAGCCGGAGCTGTTGACCGGCGCCGACGGCAAGGCCCGCTTCACCTTCAAGATGCCGGACTCGCTGACCCGTTGGCGCATCACCGCGCGGGTCATCGCCGATGACGGCCTGGTGGGGCAAAAGAAACAGTTCGTCCGTTCGGAAAAACCGCTGTACCTGAAGTGGAGCGGGCCCAGCACGTTCCGCAAGGGCGACCAGCCGCAACTGGGCGTGTTCGCCTTCAGCCAGGCCGAGAAACCGGTCAAGGCCGAACTGGTGACCCGTTACGCCGGCACTGAGCAGCGCCTGCCGGTGACCCTCGACAACGGCATCAACTACCTGCCGCTGCCGGCGTTTGCCCTGGCGTCCGGCGAGTGGACGGCGGAGCTGGTGCAGGACGGCAAGACCGCCGACTCCCTCGCCGTGCGCCTGACCGCGACCGGCGAAGGCTGGCAGGTCACCCAGACCCAAAGCCTGGACGTGGCCGCCGGCGACACGCCGCTGAGCCTGCCGGCGGACGCCACGGATATCCGCCTGCGCCTGGACGACAGCCCGCAAGCGCTGTTCCGCTCGGCCCTCGACGATCTGCTGAGCTACCCGTACGGCGGCGTCGAGCAGACCGCCAGCCGTCTGCTGCCGCTGAGCATCGCCTACCCGTCGCTGGCGTCGAGCCCGCAGGTTCGCGACCGCTTGCGCCTGATCATGCAGAACAGCCGCCTGCGCCTGGTGCAGATGGCCGGGCCGTCGGCGAGCTTCACCTGGTGGGGCTTCGACGGCGAGCCGGACGCGTTCCTGACCGCCTACGCCTACTACGCCGACTGGAACGCCAGTCGGGCGCTGGAGCTGACCCTGCCGCCGGAGCACTGGCAGCGGGTGCTGGAGGTCTACGCCAAGCAGGCGCCGAACACGCCGCTGCTGCAACGGGCGCTGATCCTGTCGTTCGCCCGGCAGATGCACTTGCCGGTCAACACCTTGCTCAGCGGCCTGATGGACGATTTGGCCAAGGCCGGCGAAGGCAATGCCGAGACCCTGATGGACGACGGCGAAGACAGCCTGGTGATGGACGATCCGGATTCGGCGCTGGGGCTGGCGGCGGCGCGGGTGCTGACCGCCGCGTTGGCGAAACAGGTGAGCGTCGCGTTGCCGGAGGCGTTCAACCGTCAGGTCGGAGCCGCCCAGCAACGGCTGGCGGTGAGTTCGCAGCCGTTCGCCGAAGCCCTGAACCTGTCGCAGCAGGCGTTCGATCAGGCGCGGGCCAAGGCCTTGCTGCAACGCCTGTTGCCGCAGCAATCGACCCTGGAGCGCGCCTTGGCGCTGACCTGGCTGCAGCGCAGCATCGAACAGGCGTCGCCGACCATTGCGTTGGCGCCGGGCGAAGGCTGGAAGAAGCAGTACGGTGCGAGCGGCGAGATGTTCTGGACCTGGCAGGGCGCCGCGCCGGTGCCGGCGGTGCTGTCGGTGTCCGGCACGCAGGAGCGTCCGCTGCGCGCGGCGTTGAGCTTCAAGACCGCGCAACCGGCGGTCGAGCCGATGGCCGTGACCGTCACCCGGCGCCTGTCACGCCTGGTGCCGGGCGACGAAGCGTTCACCTTCAAGCTGGAGCCGGTGGGCAACAAGCCATTGTCCAGCGACAGCCTGTACCTGGACGAAGTGATCCTCACCGGCAAGGCCGCCAGACCGCTGCGCTACGGCATGCTCGAAGTGCCGCTGCCGCCGGGCGCCGATGTCGAGCGCACCACCTGGGGCATCAAGCTGCAGGGCAAGGACGGCACCGAGCCGACCGCCCTGGAGAAGGCCCGCTTCGAACCGGGTCAACTGGCCTACGCGGTGCCGGTGGACGCCTTGAGCGGCGAACTGCGCCTGCGGCATCTGGTGCGCTTCTCGCAGAAGGGCCAGTTCAACCTGCCGCCGGTGCGTTTCACCCAGGTGTATGCGCCGCAGCATCAGGCCCAGGAGGCGAAAGCGGCCCTGGGTCAGGTCACGGTCAACTGACATGAGCCGGCCGCTGGTCTGGCTGCTGTTGTGTCTGGTTCCTGCGCTGGCGACGGCGCAGGATGAGCCGTTGCGCCTGGCCTACAAGGGCGAGCTGCTGTCGCTGAACCGCACGCAGCTGATCAACCGTGAGCCGTTGCCCGAGACGTTGCAGGCGCCGCTGGGCAGCCTGTGGAAACTGTTCGTCTACGCCTGGCTGGCGGACACCGGCGCCCGGGAACCGGCCTATGAATGCCGCGGGCAGTCGAAAGAGGAAGTCTACTGCTGCTCCGCCGGCGGCAAGGTCGAGCGCGATCAGGCGTTGGTGAAGTCCTGCGGGCTGTATTTCGAGCCGGCGCGGCTGGGCATCTCCGCTGCCGATTGGCGCGGTTACTGGCAGGCGCGCAACGCACCGGGATGGTTGCTGGACCTGCCGTCGGTGCAGCCGGCGCAACGGGTTCCGGTGGCCGAGCTGCTGCGGGTGCTGGCGTCCGTTCCCGCTCAGGCTCAGATGCGCCGGGTGCTGCTCGATGTGGTGCTGGGCGCGGCGGACGGCAATGTCGTCGGCGAGCTGGGCGGACGCTTGCGGGTGAAGACCTGGAGCTGGCTCGGCGATCAGGACGCGGCGTCGCGGCAGGGCGGGTTCGCCGGCTGGACGGCGGACGGTGCGCCGGTGTGGGCGGGCGGACGCGGCACCAGTCAGACGGTGCTGCGGCACTACGGGCAGGTGCTGGCTTCGGTGCTGCCGGCTCCGTGGCCGGCGGAGTCCGGGCGTTGCGTCGAAGTGGGGCTGTTTTCGCGCTACCCGCTTGCACGCGTGATGTCGGCTGGCCGCGCCGTGGCCTCCGGCCCGCTGCAGGGCGACTACCGCGTCGAGTTCGCCAACGGCAACGCGCTGGATATCCACAGCGCCGGCGAACTGTTCCTGCTCAACGACAGGCTGGTGGCGCGGCTGGACCGCGAAGAGTACGTCGCCCGCGTCCTCGACCGCGAAGCCAAGTCCGAGCCCGCCGAAGCCGCCAAGGCCCTGGCCGTGGCGATCCGCACCTACCTGCTGCAGAACGCCGCGCGCAGCGGCGAGTGCCTGAGCATCGACGACAGCAGCAACCGCCAGCGGGTCGCCCCGCGTCCGGCCTCCGCCGAGTCACGCGCGATCGCGGCGTGGACGGCGGATCTGGTGTTGGCCGGCAGCACCGTCACCTATCACTCCGACCAGCCGGGCCCGGACAGGCTCGCCTGGCAGCAGGCCGTCGAGCAGGCCAACGCCGGCCAGCGCTACGACGCGATCCTGCTGCACGCCTATCCGCGCGCCAGCCTCAGCCGCTGGGACAACCCGGTCGCCTCCTGCGAGGCGTTGCCCGCCGCCCAGGACTGGCTGCAGAAGCAGCGGCGCGGCTGGCGCCCGAGGCTGGAAGGCGAAACCGGCTACAACGAGGTCAGCACCTTTGCGGTCTGCAAGCTCGCGTTCGGGAGGCCGTTCGTCGACCGCGAACGCCAGCGCATCTACGTGCGCGGCGTCCTCACGCTGCAGGACCGCCTCGACCTGACCCACGAATACCTGCACCTGGCCTTTGAGGCACACCCCAACGGCCAGGACGAAACCTACATCGAAGGGCTTGCCCGTCACCTTTTGCTGGAATAGACCATGACACTCCGTTATCCACAGGTCTTGCTGTTGCTCTGTGCCTTCGCCGCGCTGTCGCCGGCGACGGCCGCCGACGGCGTCAAACTCGACACCCCGGTCGGCGGCTGGCGCACCGGTGCGCCGGAGGGCGAAGGCGAAAGCTTCCGCCAGACCGTCAACTACCCGGCCTCGTCGGTCAACACCCCGATCGGCCAGGCCAACACCGCACGCATCAGCGGCCAGATCAAGGCCGCGCCGAAGGACAACGCGCCCGGCCGGCTGATCGTCAACGGCGTCAGCATGCCGCTGAAGATCGATGACGCCGGCCGCTTCGACCGCCCGTTCTCCTTCCCCAACGGCAGCAACAGCGTCGAAGTCCGCAGCCCCGACGGCCAGCAGCGCCACCGCACCCAGTTCCTCAACGCCAACGGCGGCGCCACCCCGGCCAAACTGCGCGTGCTGCTGGCCTGGGACAGCGACGGCACCGACCTCGACCTGCACCTCGTCACACCGGACGGCGCCCACATCTGGTACGGCGCCCGCACCGCCCCCAACGGCGCCGCCCTCGACGTCGACGTCACCACCGGCTACGGCCCGGAAATCTTCGCCATGCCCGCACCGATCAAGGGCCAGTACCTGGTCTACGTGAACTACTACGGCGGCGGTTACCGCGGGGATGACGAAGGCGGCGACGAGGCCGTTCAGCCGTTGACCACGGCGCAGGTGACGGTGATCACCGAAGAGGGCACGCCGAGCGAGAAGATGGAGACGTTCGTGGTGCCGATGCGGGCGGTGGGGGAGCTGACGCTGGTGAAGTCGTTCAGTTATCCGTGAGGCTCAGGTACAGCTGACGCAGCGTCTGCACGCGGTTGCGCCCGCGGTCCTTGGCGCCGTACAACGCTTCGTCGGCTTCCGAGAGCAGGCGTGACAGTTCATAACCCGACTCCCGTGTCGTGACGACACCGATGCTGACGCTGAGCAGCCCCGGCGCCGGCATGGGCAAGCGCGAGAAGGCCAGCCGCATGCGCTCCGCCACCTGCACGGCGGTCTGCTCGTCACAGGCGCCCAGCAGGCAGGCGAACTCCTCGCCACCGATCCGGCCCGACACGTCTTGCTTGCGCAGGCTCTGGGCCATGACTTGGCTGAACGCAACCAGGGCCTGATCCCCTACGGGATGCCCATAAGTGTCGTTCAGGTTCTTGAAGTGATCCAGGTCGCAGAGCAGCAACGCCGCCGACTTTCCCCGCCGCTTGCTGTCGGCCAGCGTTTGCTCGGCGTGAAGCATGAAGGCGCGGCGGTTGCCGATGCCGGTCAGCGGGTCGGTCAAAGCAGCGGCCCTGAACTTCAGTTCGGCGCGTTCCTTCACCATCGCCAGCGTCATGTAGCCGATGCCGATGACGTACAGCATCGACTCGAACAGCATGAACGCAAAGAACTGCGCACCGCTGACCGTGCCCGATGCGGTGTGATCCGGTTTCAGGCCCTGATCGGTTGCGCTGCGCACGGCATAGAACGCGGTGTGCAGCAGGATCAGCACCAGCGCCGGCATGAACGCGACCTCCAGATGCTTGCGGCCGCGCCAGAACTCCAGCGCCGTGAGCACACCGTAACCGACCGTCAGCAGCGAATACGCCGTCACCCGGGCCGACATGTCGCCGTAGAAGGCAGGGATCAGGCACAGGGTCAGCCAGATGGCGGCCCCGGCCAACATGCCCGGAACCGAGGGCGAGCGCCCGACGAACACGCGGATCGCCGTCCAGTTCAGTGCTGCGCCGAGCAACAGAATGACGTTGCCGATCACGATCGGAATGAAGTCCATGCCGTGGTCGCGCCAGCTGACCAGCAACATGCCCAAGGTTGCCGACAACATCATGCCGCCCAGGTACGCCAGCGGCCGCTCGCGGGTTTCGCGGTGCCAGGCATGGAGCGTCAGCAGCCCCATCAAAAAGAACACGAAGACCGACACGGCCAGCAGGGTAGGGATGTGAAGCGCCATTCCTTGGGTTCCCTACGGGGCTCAGTACCGAAATCCGGTCGGTGGAGGGGGAGTCGTTGAGGTGTGCTGCAAGGGCGGGATTTAGCACCGAGGGGGGTGAGGTTGGCAAGTGGCGGGTTTGCCGAGAGGGAGGACGTTGAGGCGCTGGCTCGGGATTTTCCTGAGTCGGGCGCGTTGCTCCGGCCGCCGGAAACGGCCAAGCCAAATCGCAGGCATTAAAAAGCCGGCTTGTGGCCGGCTTCTCGGGGACTGGCTTGGCTTATTTTTGGTAAGCCGCGCCAGCCTTCAAAACGTACACCCGGATCTTGCGTCCGGCTGTGGGACTTGGTCAGACGTTGGTCTGCCGCGTCGTGCGTCATCCGGGCCGCTGGGCGGGCCGATGCGCTGAGGTGGGGCGCAGGATACTGAGTTTTGCCGGGGATGCCCAGCCCGAAGTGCGGAATAGAGCGATCCATTCGGGAGAAATCCGGCTTTTGTACGGATTTCCAGGGTCATCTTGCAGGGACGGTGTGCGCCGGGCGCTCAGAGGAACGGCACCACCGGCCGGCGCTTGTTCAGGGTCGACCACCAGAACACCCAGCCCAGCACGTGGATCCGCTGCTCCTCGATCTGGGCGGCGCGGAAGATCTCGTCCGGGTACTGGGCGCTGTTGTGGCTGCGCAGGCGCAGGGCGTTGCCGGGCATGCGGTGCAGGTATTTGATGCGCAGCATGCCGTCGTGCTCGATGGCGTAGATTTCGCCGTCCACCACCTGGGTGAGGCTGCGGTCGATGGCGAGGGCGGAGCCGTCTTCGATCTTCTCGGCCATGCTGTTGCCGACCATGTGGGCGCAGATGGCGTCGGTGTGCTTGATCTCAAGGGCGTCGAGGTGGCTGCGGGGCAGGCGGACGGTCTGGTCCGGGTCGCGGATGACGTGGGTCTTGCCGGAACCGGCGGCGGTGGGGACTTCCTTGTAGAGGGGCAAGGCGATGTCCAGGTGATCGACCACGGCGTAGACGCCGCGCAGGGCCTGGGCGTCGAGGGCGTCGGCAGCGTCGGGCGAGCGCACGCGGGTGGAGTCCTTCGGGCCTTCGCCGGTCTTGAGCCAGTCGCTGTTGACCGAGAGCAGGCGCGCGACTTCTTCCATGCGGTAGGCCGGTACGCCGCGGGTGTACCAGTTATGGATGTTTTGGGCTTCCGTGCCCCAGAACCTGGCGAATCCCGTGGTGGTGATGTTCGCAGCTTCCAGGAGTGCCTTGAATCGTGGACCGCTAGTGTTCTTTCTCATGAACACGGAGTCTACGGCCGTGCCAGAGCGGTTTGAATAAACCGGCTGTTCAAAATGGGCGGCAATTTAAGACTGGATGTAAAGCGCACTTTGGAGAATTTAAACAGCGCGCAACCGTGGCGGCCAATATTAAACATGTCGTTTAGTGGCGGTTTGACGGGCACAAAAAACCCCGGATCGACCGGGGTTTTCTTCAAGCGGTGCGCTTAGCCCTTGTAGGCGGCCACCGACTTGGTGATCGCGGCGCGGGCGGCGTCGGCGCCGTCCCAGCCTTCGATCTTGACCCACTTGCCCTTCTCCAGATCCTTGTAGTTCGCGAAGAAGTGCTCGATCTGCTGGATCAGCAGCGGAGGCAGGTCGGTGTATTCCTTCACGTCAACGTACAGCTGGGACAGCTTGTCGTGAGGAACGGCAACGACCTTGGCGTCGCCGCCGCCGTCGTCGGTCATGTTCAGGATGCCGACCGGACGGGCGCGGATCACCGAACCCGGCGCGACCGGGTAAGGGGTCACGACCAGCACGTCCAGGGGATCGCCGTCGTCGGCCAGGGTGTTCGGGATGTAACCGTAGTTGGCCGGGTAGAACATCGGGGTGGCCATGAAACGGTCAACGAACAGGCAGTCGCTGTCTTTGTCGATTTCGTATTTGATCGGCGCGTGGTTGGCCGGGATCTCGATCGCGACGTAGATGTCGTTCGGCAGGTCTTTGCCAGCCGGGATCTTGCTGTAGCTCATTGGGCGGTGCCCCCGTTAGTTGACCAAAAACACTTGGCCGGATTGACCAAAAAGTGGCGGCGATTATAGGCACATTCTGCCGCGGACGCCACGTGCCACCTTAGTCGTGGGCCTGATAGGCCGGGTCGTGCGCCTGAAGTCGCTGCAGCCTGGCCAGCGGATCCTGCCGGTAGAAAAGCCGCAGTTGCGCGTACACCTGTGGATAACTTTCGTGCAGCAGGTCCGGGGCGCTGAAAAAGTATTCGCTGGTGACCGCAAAGAACTCGGCCGGGTTCTCGGCGGCGTAGGGGTCGATGGCCGTTTCGGCGTCGGGGTTGCGGTCGAGCTGGCGGTTGAGGTCATCGTAGGCCGCCTGCATGACCGTCGCCCAGTCCTTGACCCGCATGTCGGCGTGCAGCGGCGGCAGGCCGTTGGCGTCGCCGTTGAGCATGTCGAGCTTGTGCGCCAGTTCGTGGATGACCAGGTTGTAGCCTTCCCAGCCGCCGCTGGACATCACGCCGGGCCAGGCCATGATCACCGGCCCGTGCTGCCAGGCTTCGCCGCTGTGCTCGGCGTCCCACTCGTGCTCCACGCCGGCGGCGTCGCGGTGGCGCTGGGGGCTGAGGAAGTCGTCGGGGTAGAGGATGATTTCGTGGAAGCCCCGGTACCAGTTCAGGTCGCCCAGGTGCAGCAGCGGCAACTGGGCCTGGACGGCGAGCAGCAGGCGCTGTTCCTGGTGCAGCTCGACGCCGGGCAGGGCGGTGAGGTGCTTGTCCTCAAGGAACAGCACGCAGGCCTCGCGCAGCCAGCGGTCCTCATCGGCGCTGATGCCGTCGAGGAAGCTCAGGTGATGGCGCACCCGTTGCCAGAGGTCGTCGGCGATCGGGTGCCTGGCCAGGGTGCGCCGGCGTCGCCAGGCGCTCAGCGACCACACGGGATCAGCGCGAAGCGGCTTTGGAGCCGGCGCCGCCGAGGCGGCTGCGCACCACGCCGATGATCATCGGCACCAGCGACAGCAGGATGATGCCGACCACCAGCAGCGACAGGTTTTTCTTGATGAACGGCACGTTGCCGAAGAAGTAGCCCAGGGTCACCAGGCCGCCGACCCACAGGATGGTGCCGAGGACGCTGAACGCGAAGAAACGCGGATACGGCATTTTCGCCACGCCGGCGACGAACGGCGCAAACGTGCGGATGATCGGCAGGAAGCGCGCCAGGGTCACGGTCTTGCCGCCGTGCTTGTCGTAGAAGTCGTGGGTCTGCTGCAGGTAGTCGCGGCGGAAGATTTTCGAGTTCGGGTTGCTGAACAGCCTTTCGCCCGCCGTTCGTCCGATCACGTAGTTGGTGCTGTCGCCCAGGATCGCCGCCAGCATCAGCAGACCGCCCAGCAGCACCGGATCCATGCCGCCGCCCGCCGCCACTGCGCCGGCGATGAACAGCAGGGAGTCGCCCGGCAGGAACGGCATCACCACCAGACCGGTTTCGCAGAAGATCACCAAGAACAGGATCGCGTAGATCCAGGTGCCGTAGTTGGTCACCAGCATGTCGAGGTAAACGTCGAGATGCAAAACCAGGTCGATCGGGTTGAAATCCATGTGGGCACCTGTGGTGATGGCCCGACTCGGCAGGCCTGTGCGGATGACTTCGCGAAAGGCTACACGCGGGTGTAGTTTTTCTTACAAGCCGGAAAGGTCTGGATTATACGGTTTGAGAGGTGAAAAGCGTGTTGGTTTTGTAGCGGGGAATGTCGGGGTGTGAGGAATTGTCAGGCAGGGGGCTGTGGCGAGGGAGCTTGCTCCCGCTCGAGTGCGCATGGCTGACAGACCGACGGGGCTGCTTCGCAACCCAGCGGGAGCAAGCTCCCTCGCCACAGGGATCGCAGATGAGAGGGCGCAAGGGTGCATTTGAGCGGGAGCCGGCTCCCTCACTAAAGGAGCCGGCTCCGTCATCGGTAGGCGCTCAGAGCTCGTCGCTGATCGGCAGCACGTAGTTCTTGAACTCGGTGTCTTCCTTGAAACCGATGGATTCGTAGGTTTTCTGCGCCACTTCGTTGTTGCTGCTGGTGGACACGCGCATGCGCACGGCCTGGGTGTCCTTGGCCATTTTCTTGGCCGTGCGGATCAGGTTGTCGGCCACCAGTTGCCGGCGGGCGTCCTCGGCGACGTAGATGTCGTTGAGGATCCACACGCGCTTGAGCGACAGCGAGGAAAAGCTCGGGTAGAGCTGGCAGAAGCCCATCAGTTTGCGGTCGTCGTCATCGGCCAGGGCCAGGTAGATCACCGACTCCTTGCGCCGCAGGCGCTTTTCCAGGAAGGCGCGGGACGAGTCCGGATAAGGCAGCGAGCCGTAGAACTCGCGGTATTTGACGAACAACGGGGTCAGCAGATCCAGGTGTTCGAGGGTCGCTTGGATAATCCGCATGGTAGGTCTCGTCCTTCAATTGGCTGTCTTCACGTGCGCTGACGGCAATGGGAAACCCGGGCGGCCGTGCGTCGATCCTGCCTCAAACCGACGCGCGAAGGCAATGCGGAAACGGTTCAGGCCGGGGGCGGATCCAGCAGGAAATTGCTTTTCATGTCCGTCCCGTCTTCCGACTCCAGTGTCTGAACCTGCGCTTCGTCCTTCAGGTTCACGCCCGACAGCTGCCGCCGGCAGGCTTCGCGCATCAGGTACAGCAAACGGTGGGCCGCCATGCCGTAGCTCAAGCCCTCCAGCCGCACGTTGGAGATGCAATTGCGGTAGGCATCGGTGAGGCCGACCTTAGGATTGTAGGTGAAATATAAACCCAGGCTGTCCGGCGAACTGAGGCCCGGCCGCTCTCCGATCAGCATCACCACCATTCTGGCGCCCAGCAGTTGACCGATCTCGTCGCCGATGGCCACGCGACCCTGTTCCACCAGGATCACCGGCGCGCATGACCATCCGTCGGCGCCCATCTGCTCTTCCAGGCGCGTGAGGAACGGCACGGTGTGGCGATGGACGGCCAGCGCCGAGAGGCCGTCGGCCACGACGATGGCCAGGTCGACGCCGCCGGGGTGGGCGGCGGCGTATTCGCGCAGGGCCTGCGCCGACGCATCGCTGAGCCTGCGCCCCAGGTCCGGGCGTTGCAGGTAGCTGTTGCGGTCGCTCGCGGCGCTGTGCAGCAGCAGGCTGTCGCGCCCGCGTCCGTTCAGTTGCCCGGCGAGCCCGGCGTGGTCGAACGGCAGGTGCACCGCGTCCCGGGCCTGGGCGTGGGCGTACTGGAAGTCCAGCTGCGCGCGGGTCGGCAGGCTGGTGCCGGTGCGGCCCAGGGCGATGCGCGCAGGCGTCAGGTTGCGCAGGGCCAGCCAAGGGTTTTGCGGATCGACGGGCGGTTTTTCCATGTGGCTCATCCCAGTTGCGCCAGCGCCTGGCGGAAGGCCGGCGGCAGTTGGTTGCCGAAGCGGACCTTGCCGTCCGCCTGGGTGAAGATGCCCATGTTCGCCAGCCACTGCTCGAACTCCGGCGCCGGCTTCAGGCCCAGGGTCTGGCGGGCGTAGAGGGCGTCGTGGAAGGAGGTGGTCTGGTAATTGAGCATGATGTCGTCGGAGCCGGGGATGCCCATGATGAAGTTGATCCCGGCCACGCCCAGCAGGGTCAGCAGGGTGTCCATGTCGTCCTGGTCGGCTTCGGCGTGGTTGGTGTAGCAGATGTCGCAGCCCATGGGCACGCCCAGGAGCTTGCCGCAGAAGTGGTCTTCGAGGCCGGCGCGGATGATCTGCTTGCCGTTGTAGAGGTATTCCGGGCCGATGAAGCCGACGACGGTGTTCACCAGGAACGGCTTGAAGTGCCGCGCCACGGCGTAGGCCCGGGTCTCGCAGGTCTGCTGGTCGACGCCGTGGTGGGCGTTGGCCGACAGCGCGCTGCCCTGGCCGGTCTCGAAATACATCAGGTTCTGCCCCAGGGTGCCGCGGTTCAGGCTCAGCCCGGCCTCGTAGCCTTCCTGCAGCACGTTGAGGTTGATGCCGAAGCTGGCGTTGGCCGCTTCGGTGCCGGCGATGGACTGGAACACCAGGTCCAGCGGCACGCCCCGGTTGATCGCCTCGATGGAGGTGGTGACGTGGGTCAGCACGCACGCCTGGGTGGGGATGTCGTAGCGCTGGATGATCGCGTCGAGCATTTCCAGCATCGCGCAGATCGAGGCGATGCTGTCGGTGGCCGGGTTGATGCCGATCATGGCGTCGCCGTTGCCGTACAGCAGCCCGTCGAGGATGCTCGCGGCGATGCCGGCGGGCTCGTCCGTCGGGTGGTTGGGCTGCAGGCGCGTGGACAGGCGTCCGCGCAGGCCCAGGGTGCCGCGGAACTTCGTGACCACGCGGATCTTCTGCGCCACCAGCACCAGATCCTGCACGCGCATGATCTTCGACACGGCGGCGGCCATCTCCGGGGTCAGGCCGGGGGCGAGGGCGCGCAGGCTGGCTTCGTCGGCGGCCTCGCTGAGCAGCCAGTCGCGCAAACCGCCGACGGTGAGGTGGCTGACGGCGGCGAAGGCTTGTTTGTCGTGGCTGTCGATGATCAGCCGGGTGACTTCGTCGGATTCGTAAGGGATCAGCGCTTCCTGGAGGAAGTGCGTGAGCGGGATGTCGGCCAGCGCCATTTGCGCGGCCACCCGTTCGCCGTCGTTGAGCGCGGCGACCCCGGCCAGGAAGTCGCCGGAGCGGGCGGGGCTGGCCTTGGCCATCACGTCCTTGAGGCTGTCGAAGCGGTAGGTCTGGGCGCCGACGGTATGGGCAAATGCGGCCATGGGGCGCGTTCCTCCTGAAACTGTGGATGACTCTGTTCCCTGCGGGAGGGACTGCATGCACATCTATAAGGCAGGCACCGGGCGCGCGGCCCGGTGCCGGTGCATCTCACACACCTTCGAGCATAGCGTCCGCCGGCGCCTCGGAGCGTTGCTTGGCGGTCAGCTGGAAGTACAGGTAGCCGGCGGCCATGAACCCGAGGAACACACAGCCGATCAGGGCGTTGAACCACGCCATCGCCACCAGGCACACCACCGCCAGGAACAGCGCGATGGCCGGCACCACCGGATAGCCCGGCGCGCGGAAGGTGCGCTCCAGGTTCGGTTCGGTGCGGCGCAGCTTGAACAGGCTGAGCATACTGATGATGTACATCACGATGGCGCCGAATACCGACATGGTGATCATCGCCGCCGTCAGGCTCATGCCTTGCAGGTTGACCAGGCCGTCGCTGTAGATCGCCGCGATGCCGATGACGCCGCCGGCGATGATCGCCCGGTGCGGGGTCCGGAAGCGCGACAGCTTGGCCAGCCCCTTGGGCAGGTAGCCGGCGCGGGCGAGGGCGAAGAACTGGCGCGAGTAGCCGAGGATGATCCCGTGGAAGCTCGCCACCAGGCCGAACAGGCCGATCCACACCAGCATGTGCATCCAGGTCGAGTTGTTGCCGACCACCGCCTTCATCGCCTGGGGCAGCGGGTCGTTGATGTTCGACAGCTGGCGCCAGTCGCCGACGCCGCCGGCCATCACCATCACGCCGATGGCGAGGAACACCAGGGTCAGGATCCCGCTGACGTAGGCCCGCGGAATCGTGCGTTTCGGGTCCTTGGCTTCCTCGGCCGCCATGGCCGCGCCTTCGATGGCCAGGAAGAACCAGATCGCGAACGGGATGGCGGCGAAGATCCCCGGCACCGAGGCCAGGCTGAACTCGTTGGCGCCGGACCAGCCGTTGAGCACGAAGTTGCTGAAGCTGAAGCCCGGCGCGACCACGCCCATGAACACCAGCAGTTCGGCCACCGCCAGCACGGTGACCACCAGTTCGAAGGTGGCGGCGATGCTGACGCCGAGGATGTTCAGGGTCATGAACACGAAGTACGCGCCGACCGCCGCGACTTTCGGGTCGAGCCCCGGATACTGCACGTTGAGGTAGGCGCCGATGGCCATGGCGATGGCCGGCGGGGCGAACACGAATTCGATCAGGGTGGCGATCCCGGCGATCAGACCGCCCTTCTCGCCGAAGGCCCGGCGGCTGTAGGCGAACGGCCCGCCCGCGTGGGGGATGGCGGTGGTCAGCTCGGTGAAGCTGAAGATGAAGCAGGTGTACATGGTCGCGACCATCAGGGCCGTGACCAGAAAGCCCAGGGTGCCGGCGGTGCCCCAGCCGTAGCTCCAGCCGAAGTATTCGCCGGAGATCACCAGGCCGACGGCGATGCCCCACAGGTGCAGGGTGCCGAGTGTGGGTTTGAGCTGTGTGGTGGAAGTCATAAGTCCTCGCTAACTCTTTTTATTGTTCGATCTGTTGGACTTTCGGGTGTCGCGCTTGCAGGGCAGATCCTGGATGACGGGTACGCAAGGGCCGTGCCAGAGCGGCCAGGCCTTGGGTGGTGGTCATTCAGGGCGCCTTCGCGGGCATGCCCGCGAAGGCGGTCGGGAAGGCGGCACCGGGGTGCGGCGCCGCCCCGGTTCTTTAGAAGAAGCCCAGCGGATTGATGTCGTAGCTGACCAGCAGGTTCTTGGTCTGCTGGTAGTGGTCGAGCATCATCTTGTGGGTCTCACGGCCGACGCCGGACTTCTTGTACCCGCCGAACGCGGCGTGCGCCGGGTACAGGTGGTAGCAGTTGGTCCACACGCGGCCGGCCTTGATGCCGCGGCCCATGCGGTAGGCGCGGTTGATGTCGCGGGTCCAGACGCCGGCGCCGAGGCCGAACTCGGTGTCGTTGGCGATCGCCAGGGCTTCGGCTTCGTCCTTGAAGGTGGTGATGCTCACCACCGGGCCGAAGATTTCCTCCTGGAACACGCGCATCTTGTTGGTGCCCTTGAGCAGGGTCGGCTGGATGTAGTAGCCGGTCGACAGGCTGCCGTCGAGTTTTTCCACCTTGCCGCCGGTGAGCAGCTCGGCGCCTTCCTTCTCGGCGATCTCAAGGTAGGAGAGGATCTTGTCGAACTGCTGCTCGGACGCCTGGGCGCCGACCATGGTGTCGGTGTCCAGCGGGTCGCCGCGCTTGATCTGCTTGATCTTCTTCATCACCTCTTGCATGAA
Organism: Pseudomonas sp. NPDC089534; assembly: GCF_044749305.1. Taxonomy (NCBI): domain Bacteria; kingdom Pseudomonadati; phylum Pseudomonadota; class Gammaproteobacteria; order Pseudomonadales; family Pseudomonadaceae; genus Pseudomonas; species Pseudomonas sp. NPDC089534. Next base: position 50,768 of record NZ_JBIVHR010000014.1, read on the forward strand.
CGCCGGGTAGATCGATTCCTGCACCAGCGCGCGGGACGGGCAGGTGCAGACCTCGCCCTGGTTGAAGAACGCCAGCACCAGGCCTTCGGCGGCCTTCTCGATGAAGCTTTGCTCGGCCTGCATGATGTCTTCGAAGAAGATGTTCGGCGACTTGCCGCCCAGCTCCACGGTGGACGGGATGATGTTCTCGGCGGCGCACTTCATGATGTGCGAGCCGACCGGGGTCGAGCCGGTGAACGCGATCTTGGCGATGCGCTTGCTGGTGGCCAGGGCTTCGCCGGCCTCTTTGCCGAACCCTTGCACCACGTTCAGCACGCCCGGCGGCAGCAGGTCGCCGATCAGCTCCATCAGCACGCAGATGCCCAGCGGCGTCTGCTCGGCGGGCTTGAGCACCACGCAGTTGCCGGCGGCCAGGGCCGGGGCGAGTTTCCAGGCAGCCATCAGCAGCGGGAAGTTCCACGGGATGATCTGGCCGACCACGCCCAGCGGTTCATGGATGTGGTAAGCCACGGTGTTGCCGTCGATCTCGGCGGCGCTGCCTTCCTGGGCGCGCAGGCACCCGGCGAAGTAGCGGAAGTGGTCGGCGGCCAGCGGGATGTCGGCGTTGAGGGTCTCGCGGATGGCCTTGCCGTTGTCCCAGGTCTCGGTGATCGCCAGCAGTTCGAGGTTCTGCTCGATGCGGTCGGCGATCTTCAGAAGGATCAGCGAGCGGGCCTGCGCCGAGGTGGCGCCCCAGGCATCGGCGGCGGCGTGGGCGGCGTCCAGGGCCTTTTCGATGTCTTCGGCGGTGGAACGCGGGAATTCGGCGATCGGTTGGCCGTTGACCGGCGAGGTGTTGGTGAAATACAGGCCTTTGACAGGCGCGACGAACTCGCCGCCGATGTAGTTTCCGTACTTGCTCTTGAACGAGACCTTGGCGCCTTCAGTACCCGGGTGAGCGTAACGCATGATGGTTTCTCCTTGCTTTTGTATTTGTCGGGAGGCGCATGTGCGCTTGCTTTAAGCGTAGAGCAAAGGTCGGGCCAGCGCCGTGCAAGTCAGGCAAATCAAGGCCTTGCACCGGTTTTGCCGGACAGGCGGCCGGCGCTTGTGGCGATTGCGGTACAGGTGGCGTGACAGTTTGTACCGCCTACGGCACAACCTGTGACCGGACGGTTCCGCCAGCATTGCAAAGCATCGGTGGCTGGAGGATGCTGGGCCTCGAATCGCCAAGCAGGTCACTCTGCGACGAGGGAGCAAGCGCCCTCGCCGCAAGCCGCGGGGAGAACAATAAGAAATGCACGACAACCATTTGAGTCGCCATGCCCGGCAAGTCCTCACGGTCACCCAGGGCAAGCCGCGCCTGCACGGGCCGGGCGCCGATCCGTCGATCGCCCGCTCGTGGCTGCGCTGCCTCGAGGACTACCACCTCGACCCGGCCCTGGCGATGGCGCCGACGGTGCTCGAGCACGGGCGCGTCCTCGAAAGCCGCGAGCGCCTGCAGCAGGTGCTGCAGATCGCCGGCAACGAAATGAGCAGCCTGCACCAGCAACTGTCCGGCGCCGGCCATGCGGTGCTGTTGACCGACGCCCGCGGGGTGATCCTCAACTGCGTCACCGATCCGTCCGAGCGCAAGAGCTTCGAGCGTGCCGGGCTCTGGCTCGGCGCCGACTGGAGCGAGGCCTGCGAAGGCACCAACGGCATCGGCACTTGCCTTGTGGAGCGCCAGGCGCTGACCATTCACCAGGGCGAACACTTTCGCGGCCAGCACACCGGCCTGACCTGTTCCGCCAGCCCGGTGTTCGACCCCCACGGCGAACTGCTGGCGGTGCTCGACGTGTCGTCGGCCCGGCCGGACGTCTCGCGCCAGAGCCAGTTCCACACCATGGCGCTGGTCAACCTGTCGGCGAAGATGATCGAGAGCTGCTATTTCCTGCGCTGCTTCGACAATCAATGGCTGCTGCGCTTTCACTTGCAGGCCGAATCGGTCGGCCTGTTCAGCGAAGGTTTGCTGGCGTTCGACGGGGAAGGGCGGATCAGCGCGGTCAACCAGAGCGCGCTCAACCTGCTGGGGCACATCCGCGGCGGCCTGCTCGGCCAGCCGGTCGAGGCGTTCTTCGACTGTTCGCTGGATGAACTGCTGGGCCGGGCCAGCGCCAACGCGAGCGCCAGTTGGCCGCTGCGCACCCGCGACGGGCGCCATCTGTTCGCGGTGCTGCGGGGCGAGTCGCGCAGGCCGGTGCCGGCCGTGCCCGTTCCGGTCAAGGCTCCGGCGCCGGGCGTGCCGGGCATTTGCCTGGGGGACGCCGGATTGCAGGCGGACTTTCGCAAGGCGTTGCGCGTCTTCGAGCGCGACGTGCCGCTGCTGATCAACGGCGAGACCGGTTCCGGCAAGGAAGCCGTGGCCAAGGCCGTTCACCTGGCCAGCCAGCGCAGCGCCAAGGCGTTCGTCGCCCTCAACTGCGCGGCGATCCCCGAAAGCCTGATCGAGAGCGAACTGTTCGGCTACCGCGGCGGCAGCTTCACCGGCGCCCGCAAGGAGGGCATGCGCGGCAAGCTGCAGCAGGCCGACGGCGGCACGCTGTTCCTGGACGAGATCGGCGACATGCCGCTGGCCTTGCAGACCCGCCTGCTGCGGGTGCTGGAGGATCGCCAGGTGGTGCCGATCGGCGGCGAGCCGGAAACGGTCGACGTGCGGATCATCAGTGCCACCCACCGCAATTTGCTGGAGCGGGTCGAGGACGGCGGTTTCCGCGAGGACCTGTATTACCGGCTCAATGGCCTGGAAGTGACGCTGCCGGCCTTGCGCGAGCGCAGCGACAAAGCGCAACTGCTGGATTTCCTGCTGGCCGAAGAGGCGGGCGGGGAGACGATCGTGATCGAGGAGCCGGCGCGCCAGGCGCTGCTGGCGTTCAACTGGCCGGGGAACGTGCGACAACTGCGCAATGTGCTGCGCACCCTGGCGGCGTTGTGCGAGGGCGGGCGGATCTCGCTGGAAGACTTGCCGGCGATGATCCGGCAGGCGCGGCCGGTGCCGGTTCAGGCGGTCGAGGCGTTGTCCGGCCATCCGCTGGACGATGCGGAGCGGTCGGCCTTGCTCGATGCGCTGGATCAGACGCGCTGGCACATGACGCATGCGGCGCAGCAGCTGGGCATCAGCCGCAACACCCTGTACAGGAAAATGCGCAAGCACGGCATCGCCCGCTCGGCCTGACCGGTGGCGGGGGAGCCAGATCCCCCGCCACAAACACAAGGTGCCATTTCCCCCACCCTGCGCTACCCTGCGGCCATGTTTTACGAGGTCGACTATGCACATTCATATTCTGGGTATCTGCGGGACTTTCATGGGCTCGATGGCGGTTCTGGCCAAAGAGCTGGGCCATCACGTCACCGGCTCCGACGCCAACGTCTATCCGCCGATGAGCACGCAGCTCGAGGCCCAGGGCATTGAGCTGACCCAGGGCTACGACCCGGCGCAGCTCGATCCGGCGCCGGACCTGGTGGTGATCGGCAACGCCATGTCCCGTGGCAATCCGGCCGTGGAATATGTGCTGAACAAGGGCTTGCCGTATGTCTCCGGCCCGCAGTGGCTGGCCGACCACGTCCTTCAGGGCCGCTGGGTGCTGGCCGTCGCCGGCACCCACGGCAAGACCACCACCAGCAGCATGCTCGCCTGGGTGCTGGAGCACGCGGGCATGAGCCCGGGCTTCCTGATCGGCGGCGTGCCGCAGAACTTCTCGGTGTCCGCACGGCTGGGCGGCACGCCGTTCTTCGTGATCGAGGCCGACGAGTACGACAGCGCGTTCTTCGACAAACGCTCCAAGTTCGTCCACTACCGTCCGCGCACCGCGATCCTCAACAACCTCGAGTTCGACCACGCCGACATCTTCCCTGACCTGGCGGCCATCGAGCGGCAGTTCCACCACCTGGTGCGCACCATCCCGAACGAAGGCCTGGTGATCCACCCGACCACCGAGCCTGCGCTGCAGCGGGTGATCGAGATGGGTTGCTGGACGCCGGTGCAGACCACCGGCGCCGGCGGCCAGTGGCAGGTCAAGCTGCTCAAGGAAGACGGTTCGGCGTTCGAGGTGATGTTCGACGGCCAGTCCCAGGGCGTGGTCGAGTGGGAATTGACCGGCCAGCACAACGTCGCCAACGCCCTGGCCACCCTGGCGGCCGCCCGCCATGTCGGCGTGGTGCCGTCGATGGGCATCGCCGGCCTGAGCGCGTTCAAGAGCGTCAAGCGCCGGATGGAGAAGGTCGCCGAGGTGCGCGGCATCACCATCTACGATGACTTCGCCCACCACCCGACCGCCATCGCCACCACCCTCGACGGCCTGCGCAAGCGCATCGGCGACGCGCCGCTGATCGCGATCATCGAGCCGCGCTCCAACTCCATGAAGCTGGGCGCGCACCGCGACGGTCTGCCGGACAGCGTGGTCGATGCCGACCAGGTGATCTGGTACGCCCCGCCCAACCTGGGCTGGGACCTGGCGGGCACGGCGGCGCAATGCTCGGTGCCGTCGGTCGTCAGCGACTCGCTGGAAGGCATCATCGACCGCGTGAAGAGCCAGGCCCAGCCCGGCACCCACGTGGTGATCATGAGCAACGGCGGCTTCGGCGGCCTGCACGGCAAACTGGCCGAGGCGCTCAAATGAACAACGGCCCGGAACGCATCACGCTGGCGATGACCGGCGCGTCCGGCGCCCAGTACGGCCTGCGCCTGCTGGACTGCCTGGTGCGCGAGGACCGCGAGGTGCACTTTCTGATCTCCAAGGCCGCGCAGCTGGTGATGGCCACCGAGACCGACGTGTCGCTGCCGGCCAAGCCGCAGATGATGCAGGCGTTCCTCACCGAGTACACCGGCGCCGCCGACGGGCAGATCCGCGTGTACGGCAAGGAAGACTGGATGTCGCCGGTGGCTTCGGGCTCCGGTGCGCCGGCGGCGATGGTGGTGGTGCCGTGTTCGACCGGCACCCTGTCGGCCATCGCCACCGGGGCCTGCAACAACCTGATCGAACGGGCGGCGGACGTGACCCTGAAGGAACGCCGCCAGCTGATCCTGGTGCCGCGCGAAGCGCCGTATTCGAGCATTCACCTGGAGCACATGCTCAAGCTGTCGAACATGGGCGTGACCATCCTGCCGGCCTCGCCGGGCTTCTATCACCAGCCGCAGACCATCGACGACCTGATCGACTTCGTGGTGGCGCGCATCCTCAACCTGCTGGGCATTCCCCAGGACATGCTGCCGCGCTGGGGCGAGCATCACCTGAGCAGCGATGACTAAGCTGCTGACGGTCCTGCTGGCGCTGCTACTGACCGGCTGCGCGACGGCGCGTACGCTGGACGCGGCCAAGCCGGGGGCGCCGGTGGTGTACGCCGGCACGCGGCTGGATCTGTATGCGATCAATGGCGGGTGCTGCGCGAAGGACCGGTTCGGGGCCGAGGCGCCGGGGTATCCGGGGGTGGACCTGCCGGCCAGCGCGTTGCTCGATACGCTGCTGTTGCCGTTGTCGTTGCTGACGGTGATCGGCGTGAGCTTTCAGGCGACCGGGGGACTGTAGGGGAGCGCTGTACGCGCCATTCGCGGGCAAGCCGAATCGTCTTGCTGTCGCTCCCGCAGTGTTCTGCGGTGACCGCAGCCCCTGCATTCACCCAAAATCCCCTGTGGGAGCCAGCCTGCTGGCGATGGCGTCCTCGCAGACGCCGCCAATCACTTGCCGAGCTTTCTCAGCTCATCCGACTCCACCACCCGCACCCCGTCCTGCTCCTCCAGCGCCAGCCGCCACATCGCCCGGGCCAATTGGCAGGCTTCGATGCCGCGGTACTTGCCGGGGATCAGTTTCGACAAGGGGCCGGCGAGCTGCTCGCCCAGGCGCGGTTCGCTGCGGTCGCCCAGCAGCAGCGACGGCCGGCAGATGGTCAGTTGCGGCCAGTTCTGGGCGCGCAAGGCGTACTCCATTTCGCCCTTGACCCGGTTGTAGAAAATCGAGGATCTGCGGTCGGCCCCCAGCGCGCTGATCACGATCAGGTGCCGTGCGCCCATTTCCCGGGCACGTTTGGCGAAGGCCACGACCATGTCCAGGTCCACCGCGCGGAACGCCTCTTCGGAGCCGGCCTGCTTGATGGTGGTGCCGAGGCAGCAGTAGGCGATGTCGACCCGTCCGGAGAGCTGCGGCAGGAATGCCTGGGGATCGCCGACGGGGTTTTCCAGGTGGGGATGCTCGGCCAGCGGCCGGCGTGAAGGGGCGAGCACTCGGGTGATCGTCGGCTCGTTGAGCAGGCGGTCGAGCAGATGTTCACCGGTCAACCCGGTGGCTCCGGCAAGCAAGACATGCTGAGGCGTCAAGTACATAGTGTCTCTCCCTTGATACTGTTCAGCTTAGTTGCTCTTTGTCGCCCCGTCGTTCAATGCAGCACTCTGCAACGCTTTTCTGGCCTGCTGCTTGCGCAGCAGTTGCCAGTGCGCCAGCACGGTTTTCGGTGCCCAGATCTGCGGCTCCGACGCCTCGAAGTTGTCCGCCAGCTCGCGTTCGGCGACGGTGGCCTTCGCCAGTTTGAAGGCCTGTTCCAGATCGTCGGTCTGGTTCAGCGCCTGGGCGAACAGGGCGTCGCCGAAGTAGGTGAAGTTGGCTTCCTCCGAGCAGCCGAACGACACGCGGTCGGCGCGCGAGGCGGTCATGATCAGGGTGCGTTCGTCCTTGAGCGCCGGAATGAAACCGCCGGAGTAGCAGGCGGAGATCACGATGACCTTGTCGCGGTTCTTCAGCGGCGCCAGGACGGCGGCCAGCTCATCGGCGGGCAGGTCGGCCAGTTCCATGCGCGGCTGGTCGAGCACCAGTTCGTGTTCGGCGGTGCCGTGGCTGGTGAGGTAGATGAACACCAGGTCTTCCGGGCCGCTGCGTTCGGCCAGGGTCTGGGCGGCGCGGCGCAGGTTCTCGCGGGTGGCCATCGGCCGGTCGCCGAGGTGGTCGCGGTGGTTGACCAGGCGGATCTGGCCGTAGGCGCCGAAGCGGCTGGCGAGCATGTTGGCGACGTAGTCGGATTCACGCAGGAACACGCTCTGCTTGCCGTCGCCGCCGAGGGTCAGGCTGTACAGCTCCACGGCCGGGGTCGAGGCGGGCACGTTGCCCAGGGCGTCGTCGAGCAGCCGCCCCTGCGCCAGCAGGCCCAGCTCCAGGGTGTCGGGCAGCAGCTTGCCGTCGGCGTCGCGCACCCGCTGGCCGTTGACCCAGGTGCCGCTCAGGACGGTGCCGTCGGTGAGCACCAGGGTGCCGCGCCCGGCGTAGCTGTCGCTGTCGAACTGGCCGATGTAGAAGCTGCCGTCGGACAGGTTCAGGCGGCCCTGGCCGCTGAAGCGCCAGTCGCTGAAATAACCGGTGTAGTGGCTGCCGTCGGCGCCGATCAGCTCGCCCTTGCCGGTCAGCGCGCCTTCCTTGAACTGGCCGAGCCACACGTCGCCGTCGGCGTTCTCGTAGCGGCCCTTGCCGTGCAGTTGATTGTTCTTGAAGCCGCCGACATAGATGTCGCCGTCGGCGCTGTTGAAAGTGCCGTTGCCTTCCAGCTGGCCGTTGACGAACCGGCCGGTGAACTGGTTGCCGCTGGCGTCGCCGCGCTGGCCTTCGCCGTTGGGCTTGCCGTTGGCGAACTGGCCCTGGTAGGAGCTGCCGTCGTCGAGCTCCAGGCGGCCGAGACCTGCGTACTGGTCGGCCTTGAACTCGCCGCGGTAGGTCATGGCGTTTTCCTTCAGGGTGCCTTCGCCGTCGCGCCGACCGAGCCTGAAGCCGCCGGTGTAGCTGCTGCCGTGGGTGGTCAGCGTGCCCTGGCCGTCGAACAGGCCCTGCTGGAACTGGCCGCGGTAGACCTCGCCGTTGCTGCCGTGCCACTCGCCCTGACCGTGCCACTGGCCCTTGTCGAACGCGCCGGCGTACCAGCTGCCGTTGGGGTAGTCGACCCGGCCCTGGCCCTGCAGCAGGCCGTTGACCAGCTCGCCGCGGTAGCGCCCGCCGTCCGGCAGGTGCGCATCGGCCGGCAGCAGCGATTCGCCGTCGCCGCAAGCGGTGAGCATCAGGGCCAGGGCAAGGGGGGCGATCGGGGCGAGGGAAGCGAGTGAGCGCATAGCGGGATCCGGGCAATTAGGCGACCGAGTATGCCGCAGCTATGTGACCTTATACAGCCGGGAGGCGGGGGCGGATGCGAAACAGCGTGAGCCGCTTCGCATCCCGGCACTCAGACGAAGCAGAGCGACAGCGGTTCGGCGATGTAGGCCGGTTTTTCCGAGCCCTCTATCTCAAGCGTCGCGCTGGCCTTGAGCAGCCATTGGCCGGGTTTCTTCTCGGTCACCTCAACCATGTCGACCTTGAGCCGCACCTTCGAGTTGACCTTGACCGGTTGGATGAAACGCACGCTGTCCAGCCCGTAGTTGACCACCATCTTCACGCCCTTGGGCAGGATCAGGATGTCTTCCATCAGTTTGGGCATCAGCGACAGTGTCAGGAATCCGTGTGCGATGGTGCTGCCAAATGGCGTCTGCGCGGCTTTGACCGGGTCGACGTGGATGAACTGGAAATCCCCTGTGGCTTCGGCGAACAGGTTGATGCGCTCCTGATCGATGGTGAGCCATTCGGAACGTCCGAGTTCCTTGCCGACATAATCTTTGAGCTCTGCAACGGGAACATAGGGCATTGAGACTCTCCTTGGGTTCATCGGTTTTATAGTTTTTCAGGTGGGGGATAAGACCGCCCTGCGAACCACTGTAGATCATCATGGCCAATTGCTCCGGTCAACCTGCCATGCTTTTGGCGAATGCCTATGCATACGCGTCGCGTGCTTATAATGCCGGGCCCGTGCTTGGCGGGCGGTCGGACGGAGATGTCGGATGTTGCTACGTGGCCTGACCTGGCTGGTGCTGTTTCAATTGCTCGGCACGGCGCTCAACCATTTGCTGTTGCCGGTGCTGCCGGGGCCGATCATCGGCCTGCTGCTGTTGCTGGCGTTCCTGATCGTGCGCGGCGAGGTCGGCGAGCCGCTGAGCCAGGCCGCCGGCAGCCTGCTGCGTTACCTGCCGTTGCTGCTGGTGCCGCCGGCGGTGGGGGTGATGGTCTACGCCTCGGCGATTGCCGCCGATTTCTGGGCCATCGTCGGTGCGCTGGTGCTGTCGTTGATTCTGTCCATGGCCTTCGCCGGCGTGCTCATGCAGCGCCTGGTCAAGCGCCATGCCGCCGGTTCGGAGGAGTCCTGATGCCGTTCGACTGGCAAGGGGCCTGGGCCTCGGTGATCCACCATCCGCTGTTCGGCATCGGCATCACCCTGGGCGCCTATCAACTGGTGCTGGCGGCGTTCGAGAAGACCCGCTGGATCTTCCTGCAGCCGGTGCTGGTGTCGATGCTGCTGGTGATCGGCGTGCTGGTCGGCTGCGGCCTGACCTACGCCGAGTACCGCAAGAGCACCGAGATCCTCAGCATTCTGCTGGGGCCGGCGACCGTCGCGCTGGCGGTGCCGCTGTACCTGAACCTGCGGCGCATCCGCCAATTGTTCTGGCCGATCTTTACTACGCTGGTGATAGGCGGCGTGGTCGCCACCGGCATGGGCGTGGCGCTGGGCTGGTGGTTCGGCGCCGAGCGCATGATCCTCATGACCATGGCGCCCAAATCGGTGACCTCGCCGATCGCGATGCTGGTGGCCGAGCAGATCGGCGGCGTGGCGGCGCTGGCGGCGGTGTTCGTGCTGATCACCGGGGTGATCGGCGCGATCTTCGGCCCGGCGCTGCTGAACCGCCTCGGCGTGCACAGCCCCGAGGCGCGCGGCATGGCGCTGGGCATGACGGCGCACGCGGTCGGTACGTCGGTGGCGTTGCAGGAAAGCGATGAGTGCGGCGCCTTCGCGGCGCTGGCGATGAGTCTGATGGGCGTGGCCACGGCGGTGTTCCTGCCGTTGGCGGTGTCGATGGTGGTGTAAGGATATGGCTATGAGTCTGCCGCTTTTCCCGCTGAACACAGTGCTGTTTCCCGGCTGCAACCTCGACTTGCAGATCTTCGAGGCGCGCTATCTGGACATGATCGGCCGCTGCATGAAACAGGGTGCAGGCTTCGGCGTGGTGTGCATCCTCGACGGCGACGAGGTCGGCGCCGCGCCGGAAGGCTTCGCCCGGGTCGGCTGCGAGGCGCGCATCACCGATTTCCAGCAGCAGGACAACGGCCTGCTGGGCATCCGCGTGCAGGGCGGCCGGCGCTTCCGGGTGCTGCGCAGCGAAGTGCAGCGCGATCAGTTGATCGTCGCCGACGTCGAATGGCTGGACGACGAACCCGAACAGCCGTTGCAGGACGAGGACGCGGACCTGGTGGCCTTGCTCAAGGCCCTGGCCGAGCACCCGATGGTCGAGGCCCTGGACATGGGCACCCGCGCGGACGGCCAGCAGTCGCTGGCCAATCAGTTGGCCTACCTGTTGCCGTTCGCCGAAGCGGACAAGCTGGACCTGCTCCAGCTCGACGACCCGCAGCAGCGCCTGGACGCGATCCAGGCGCTGCTCGACGAACTGCAGGGCGAGCTGTTCGCTTGAGGGGCGGCGCCTGAGGGTCAGTAGGCGTAGCGCAGCATGACGTGGGGCAGGTGGCGCATGACGAACAGGCCGAACAGCGCCACCAGCGCCGGCAGCACCAGCCACCAGACTTTCTGCGGCATCGGCCCGAGCGGCGTCTGCCGCTGGATCAGCCACAGCCCCGCCGCGCACACGCACGCCGCCAGCATCGCGCCGGCCAGCACATCCGTCGGCCAGTGCGCACCCAGGTACACCCGCGACAGGGCGATGGCCATGGCCGGGATGCAGCCGAGCAGCAGCCAGGTCAGGCGCATCCGCGGCGGCTGGCCGCGCCCGGCGAGCACCGCGAGGGTCAGGAACAGCGCGAACGAGCCCGAGGCATGGCCGCTGGGCATGCTGTAGCTGGTCAGCGGATCGGTCAGCACCTCGGGGCGCAGCCGGGCGAAGAAATGCTTGGTGGCGGTGTTGGCCAACGCGGTGACGAGCAGGGTGCCGCCGACGAACATCGCATGGCGCCATTGGCGCATCAGCAGCAACAGGCCGGTGAACAAGGCGCTGAACAGCAGCATGTTGCGGAACTCGCCGATCAGCGTGAAGGTGACGGCGATTTCGTCCAGGGCCGGCTGCCGGTGCTCCTGGATCAGCGTCATCACGCCCTGGTCCAGCGCGGTGAGGTAGGGGTAGCCGATGAACAAGCCGATCAGGATCAGCAGGCTCATGCCGCCGATCCAGATCGTCGCGCGGCGATGGCGGCGCAGGCTGCTGTTGGCGCTCAGGCCGACCATCGCCGCGATGCTGCCGGCCACGATGCCGGCCTGCAGCCAGAAACCTTCGGGCAGCGGCAGGCGGATCGCCGCCCCGGTGGCCCAGCCCGGCAGCAGATAGGCGACGCTCCAGCCGGCGGCGGCCAGCAGGCTCACGGCGGCGAAGCGCGGGAAGGGCATGTCGCACATGCCGGCGACCATCGGCAGCATCGGCCGCAGCGGGCCGATGAACCGGCCCACCAGCAGGCTGGCGATGCCGTAGCGCTGGAAGTAGGTTTCGGCCCCGGCCATCCACTCCGGGTGGTGGCGCAGCCCCGGCAGGCGCCGGATGTTCTGGTGGAAGTGACGGCCGAGGAAGTAGGAGACCGCATCGCCCAGGATCCCGCCGAGAAAGCCCAGCAGCAAGGTCTCGCTCAAGGGCAGCGCGCCGCTGCCGGCCAGCACCGCCACGGTGAACAGCAGCACGGTGCCCGGCACGATGATCCCGGCGATCGCCAGGCACTCCACGAACGCGATGATCAACACCGCCGCCGCCAGCCACTGCGGGTTGGCCGCCAGCCATCCGGTCACGCTATCGAGCCATTGGCCCATTGCACATCACTCCATCCATTTCATGAGAATCCTTGTAGGAGCGAGCCTGTTCGCGATGGCGCAGGATCCGTCGGTGCATTCGTTTTCTGACACGCCGCCATCGCGAGCAGGCTCGCTCCCACAAGGGCACTGCTTTTCCGGGTTACCTGAGAACTCAGGACAGCAAATAGTAGTCGCGCCCTTCGACCTGCCCCCGGCGCAGCGGGTTCCGGGTGCACCACTGCGCGTAGGCGGCGTCGACGAAGCGGTACATCAAATGCTCGTCGCGCCCGTGGGGAATGCCCAGCCGGGTGGTCTGGATGATGTGGGCCGGGGCCGGGCCGGTGTCTTCCACCAGCAGCACGTCATGGTCGAAACGCTTGGCGTCCCACACCGGCACCTTCAGCCCCAGCGCCTTGCACAGCAGCGTCTGTCCGGCGCAGAGCTTTTGCGACGGGCGCGGCCGGCCCTGGGCGTCGGGGTTGTTCAGCAGCATCTGCGCCAGGCTAGCCGGCCCGCTGACCTCATCGACCCACGGGTAGGCGGACTTGATCAGCACCGCATTGCCGGGCCCTTGGGCGCTGAAGTTCAGCGAATCGCCGCCGCGGGCGTAGTACATATAGATGTGCCCGCCATCCAGAAACAAAGCCTTACGCTTTTCTGTGTAGCCGAGGGAGGCGTGGCTACCTTTTTCTTCGCAGTAATAGGCCTCGGTCTCGATGATCCGGGCGCTGAGCCACAGGTCGCCGACCCGGTGACTGATGACTTTGCCGAGCAGGTCCTGCGCCAGTGTCTGCGCGTCGCGGTCGAAGAAAGCGTCCGCAAGGCCGGCGGGCCGGGGCGCGGCGGGGAGGGGAACGGTCAGGTTGGACATGGCGGACGGCATTTATCCAGGCTCGGGAGGGCGCGATGATAGCAACTCGAGCCTTAATCACGGCTGAAGATCGGCAAATCCGAAGCGATTTCGACCATCCGCCCGTCACCGCTGTTAGTCGCGGGACGTGACAGCTATAATCTGCCGCTTTCCTCTTTGCCAAGACCCCAGCAGACCATGACTGAGTCCGTTCTTGACTACATGACCCGAGTGGGTCGCGCCGCCCGCGAAGCGTCCCGGGTCATCGGCCGTGCCGGCACCGCGCAGAAGAACCGCGCCCTGCTGGCTGCCGCCAATGCCCTGGACGCCGCCCGCGCCGAGCTTGCGGCAGCCAATGAACAGGACCTGGCCGCCGGTCGCGCCAACGGCCTGGAGCCGGCGCTGCTGGAACGTCTGGAGCTGACCCCGGCGCGCATCGACGGCATGATCACCGGCCTGCGCCAGGTGGCGGCATTGCCGGATCCGGTGGGCGCGATCCGGGACATGAGCTTCCGTCCGTCGGGCATCCAGGTCGGCAAGATGCGCGTGCCGCTGGGCGTGATCGGGATCATCTACGAGTCCCGGCCGAACGTGACCATCGACGCCGCCAGCCTGTGCCTGAAGTCCGGCAACGCGACCATCCTGCGCGGCGGCTCCGAGGCGATCCACTCCAACCGCGCCATCGCCGCCTGCATCCAGCGCGGCCTGGCCGAAGCCGACCTGCCGCCCGCCGTGGTGCAGGTGGTCGAGACCACCGACCGCGCCGCCGTCGGCGCATTGATCACGATGCCCGAGCACGTCGACGTGATCGTGCCGCGCGGCGGCCGCGGCCTGATCGAACGCATCAGCCGCGATGCCCGGGTGCCGGTGATCAAGCACCTGGACGGCATCTGCCATGTCTACGTCGGCGAGCACGCCGACCTGGCCAAGGCCGAGCGCATCGCGTTCAACGCCAAGACCTACCGCTACGGCATCTGCGGCGCCATGGAGACCCTGCTGGTCGACCAGGCCGTCGCGAAGGGTTTCCTGCCGTCGATGGCCGCCCGCTTCCGTGAAAAGGGCGTCGAACTGCGCGGCTGCGAACGCACCCGCGCGATCATCGAAGCGGTGGCGGCCACCGAAGAGGACTGGAGCACCGAATACCTGGCGCCGATCCTGTCGGTCTGCGTCGTCGACGGTCTGGACCAGGCCATCGAGCACATCAACCGCTACGGCTCCCACCACACCGACTCGATCGTCAGCGAACACCTGGCCGACACCCGGCGGTTCGTGGCGGAAGTCGATTCGGCGTCGGTGATGATCAACACCCCGACCTGCTTCGCCGACGGCTTCGAATACGGATTGGGTGCCGAGATCGGCATTTCTACTGATAAGCTGCACGCCCGCGGCCCGGTGGGTCTCGAAGGCCTGACCTGCGAGAAGTACATCGTGGTCGGTGATGGCCAGTTGCGCGGCCAGGCGACGGTCTGACTTGTCCGACCTCGACCTCAAAGCGCCGCTGCCCGCCAGCGAATCCCGACCCCGGCGCATCGGCGTACTGGGCGGCACGTTCGACCCGGTGCACGTCGGCCATCTGCGCGGTGCGCTGGAAGTCGCCGATGCGCTGGCCCTCGACGAGCTGCGCCTGACGCCCAGCGCCCGGCCGCCGCACCGCGATGCGCCGCAGGTGTCGGCGCAGGACCGGCTGGCGATGGTCGAGTGCGCGGTGGCCGGCGTGCCGCCGCTGGTGGTGGACGCCCGCGAACTGCAGCGGGACAAGCCGTCCTGGACCATCGACACCCTGGAGTCGATGCGCGCCGAAATGGCCGCGGACACCCAGGTTTTCCTGCTTTTGGGCTGGGACGCTTTTTGCGGCCTGCCCACTTGGCACCGCTGGAGCGAACTGCTCCAGCATTGCCACATCCTGGTGCTTCAGCGCCCGGACGCCGACAGCGAGCCGCCGGATGCCTTGCGCAACCTGCTGGCGGCGCGCTCGGTGAGCGACCCGCAGGCCCTCAAGGGGCCGAGCGGACAGATTGCATTCGTCTGGCAGACACCGCTCGCGGTGTCCGCCACCCAGATCCGTCAACTGCTGGCCAGCGGTAAGTCGGTACGTTTCCTGGTGCCCGACGCGGTCCTGGCCTACATCGATGCGCACGGTCTGTACCGTGCGTCGAACTGAACAAGGCGTGCTTCACTGATACGCACCGGCGTATCCCGAACCGCCGAACACATGAGCAAAACGAGTTTTATATGACCAACAACGACGTAAACAAAATCAAGCGCAAAGGCACGTTCAAGAGTGCCCCGCTGCCGGAGCCGACCGTGAGCGCCGAGCCGCTGAAGGGCGACGAGCTGGTCAAGGTCGCCGTGGCGGCCCTGGAAGACGTCAAGGCCCAGGACATCCAGGTCATCGACGTGCGCGACAAGCAGAGCATCACCGACTACATGGTGATCGCGACCGGTACGTCCAACCGTCAGATCAACGCGATGCTGGAAAAGGTCCGCGAAGAGGTCAAGAAGAACGGCGCCCGTCCGCTGGGCGAAGAAGGCAAGGGCGACAGCGACTGGGTGCTGCTGGACCTGGACCTGGTGATCGTGCACATGATGACCGCCTCGGCCCGCCAGTTCTACGACCTGGAGCGCCTGTGGGCCGGTGCCGAGCAGAGCCGTGCGGCCGACGCCAAGCACCACAGCCCGGAAAACACCCACGAGCACTTCACCAAGCTCAACAAAGACCAGCAGTAAGGTAGCGCTGTGCGACTGCGACTGATCGCCGTCGGTTCACGCATGCCCAAGTGGGTGGAAGAAGGCTGGCATGAGTATGCCAAGCGTCTTCCGTCCGAGCTGGCGCTGGAACTGGTGGAAATTCCGCTCAATACCCGTGGCAAGAATGCCGACGTGGCCCGTTTCATCCGTCAGGAAGGCGAAGCCATGCTGGCCAAGGTCGGGCAGAACGAGCGGATCGTCACCCTCGAAGTCCACGGCAAGCCGTGGAGCACCGAGCAGCTGGCGGTCGAACTGGACCGCTGGCGGCTGGACTCGCGCACCGTCAACTTCATGGTCGGCGGCCCGGAAGGGCTGGCGCCGGAAGTCTGCGCGCGGGCCGACCAGCGCTGGTCGCTGTCGCCGTTGACCTTGCCGCACCCGCTGGTGCGCATCCTCATCGGCGAACAGCTGTACCGTGCCTGGACCGTGCTGTCCGGCCACCCTTACCACAAGTAATCCAGCCCTCATGTCTCAGCCGATCCGCATCAAGGACCACGAAAAAGACGCACGTCTGGTGCGCAGCCGCGTCGTGTTCGGGGCCATTGCGATCGTCATGCTGATCGGCGTGCTGATCGCGCGGCTGTATTACCTGCAGGTGATCCAGTACGAGTACCACTCGACGCTGTCGGAGAACAACCGCGTCCACGTCCAGCCGATCCCGCCGACCCGCGGCCTGATCTTCGACCGCAACGGCGTGGTGGTGGCGGACAACCGCCCCAGCTTCAGCCTGAGCATGACCCGCGAGCGCTCCGGCGACTGGCAGCAGGTGCTCGACGTGATCGTCGAAGTGCTGGAGCTGACGCCCGAAGACCGGGTGATCTTCGAGAAACGCATGCGCCAGGGGCGCCGGCCGTTCGAGCCGGTGCCGATCCTGTTCGAGCTGACCGAAGAGCAGATCGCCCGGATCGCGGTGAACCAGTTCCGCCTGCCGGGGGTGGAAGTGGTCGCGCAGTTGGTTCGCCACTACCCGCAGGGCGCGCACTTCGCGCACTCGGTGGGCTACATGGGGCGGATCAACGAGAAAGAGCTCAAGACCCTCGACCCGGTCAACTACAGCGGCACCCACCACATCGGCAAGACCGGCATCGAGCGCTTCTACGAGGCCGAGCTGCACGGCCAGGTGGGTTACGAGGAAGTCGAGACCAACGCACGGGGCCGCGTGCTGCGGGTGCTCAAGCGCACCGATCCGGTGCCGGGCAAGGACATCGTCCTGAGCCTCGACATCAAGCTGCAGGAAGCCGCCGAAGCGGCGCTGGGCGGACGCCGCGGCGCCGTGGTGGCGCTGGATCCGCGCACCGGCGAGGTGCTGGCGATGGTCAGCCAGCCGAGCTTCGACCCGAACCTGTTCGTCACCGGCATCAGCTTCAAGGCCTACGCCGAGCTGCGCGACTCCATCGACCGGCCGCTGTTCAACCGCGTGCTGCGCGGCCTGTACCCGCCCGGCTCGACCATCAAGCCGGCGGTGGCCATCGCCGGCCTCGACGCGGGCGTGGTGACCGCGACCAGCCGGGTGTTCGACCCCGGTTACTACATGCTGCCCAACTACGATCACAAGTACCGCAACTGGAACCGCACCGGTGACGGCTTCGTCGACCTGGACACGGCGATCATGCGTTCCAACGACACCTACTTCTACGATTTGGCGCACAAGCTGGGCATCGACCGGCTGTCCGCCTACATGAACAAGTTCGGCATCGGCCAGAAGGTCTCGCTGGACATGTTCGAGGAGTCCCCCGGCCTGATGCCGTCCCGCGAGTGGAAGCGGGCGACCCGCCGTCAGGCCTGGTTCCCCGGCGAGACCCTCATCCTGGGGATCGGCCAGGGCTACATGCAGTCCACGCCGCTGCAACTGGCGCAGGCCACGGCGCTGGTGGCCAACAAGGGCGTGTGGAACCGCCCGCACCTGGCCAAGACCATCGAGGGCGAGAAGCCCAAGGACGAGAACCCGATGCCGGACATCGTCCTGCGCGACCCGTCGGACTGGGCCAAGGTCAACCACGGCATGCAGCAAGTGATGCACGGTGCCCGGGGCACCGCGCGCAAGGCGTCCATCGGCGCCCAGTACCGGATCGCCGGCAAGTCGGGTACGGCCCAGGTGGTCGCGATCAAGCAGGGCGAGAAGTACGACCGCTCCAAGGTTCAGGAACGCCACCGCGACCACGCCTTGTTCGTGGGCTTTGCGCCGGCGGACGACCCCAGGATCGTGGTGTCGGTGATGGTCGAGAACGGTGAGTCCGGCTCCGGCGTCGCGGCGCCGGTGGTGCGTCAGGTCATGGATGCCTGGCTGCTGGACCAGGACGGACGGTTGAAGGCCGAATACGCCAGCCCTATCAGTGCGGAGGCTACGGCCCGTGAAGAATAATTTCGATCGCATGCTCTCCAGCGAGGATGTGATGCGTCGCCGCGCGACGCTGCTGCAACGCCTGCACATCGACGGCCCGTTGCTGGTGCTGCTGCTGATCCTGGCCGCCGGCAGCCTGTTCGTGCTGTATTCGGCCAGCGGCAAGAGTTGGGACCTGCTGGGCAAGCAGGCCACTTCGTTCGGCATCGGCCTGGTGTCGATGATCGTCATCGCCCAGTTCGAGCCGCGGTTCATGGCGCGCTGGGTGCCGCTGGGGTACGTGGTCGGGGTGGTGCTGCTGATGGTGGTGGACATCATGGGCCACAACGCCATGGGCGCCACGCGCTGGATCAACATCCCCGGGGTGATCCGCTTCCAGCCGTCCGAGTTCATGAAGATCCTGATGCCGGCGACCATCGCCTGGTACCTGTCCAAGCGCACGCTGCCGCCGCAGCTCAAGCATGTCGGGATCAGCCTGCTGCTGATCGGCGTGCCGTTCGTGCTGATCGTGCGCCAGCCGGACCTGGGCACTTCGCTGCTGATCCTGGCCGGCGGCGCGTTCGTGCTGTTCATGGGCGGCCTGCGCTGGCGCTGGATCCTCAGCGTGCTGGCCGCGGCCGTGCCGGTGGCGATCGCCATGTGGTTCTTCATCATGCACGACTACCAGAAGCAGCGGATCCTGACCTTCCTGGATCCTGAGAGCGATCCGCTCGGCACCGGCTGGAACATCATCCAGTCCAAGGCCGCCATCGGTTCCGGCGGCGTGTTCGGCAAGGGCTGGCTGCTGGGCACCCAGTCGCACCTGGACTTCCTGCCGGAAAGCCACACCGACTTCATCATCGCGGTGCTGGGCGAAGAGTTCGGCCTGGTGGGGATCTGCGCGCTGCTGCTGATCTACCTGCTGCTGATCGGCCGGGGGCTGGTGATCACCGCCCAGGCGCAGACGCTGTTCGGCAAGCTGCTGGCCGGCGCCCTGACCATGACGTTCTTCGTCTATGTGTTCGTCAACATCGGCATGGTCAGCGGCCTGTTGCCGGTGGTGGGGGTGCCGTTGCCGTTCATTAGCTACGGAGGAACTTCGCTGGTGACGCTGCTGTCAGCGTTTGGGATTTTGATGTCGATCCATACCCATCGCAAATGGATCGCACAGGTTTGAATAAGGTGAACGGTTCAATGCAAGCAATGCGTGACTGGGCGACTCGATGTGCGCCGTTGGTCGGCCTGGTGGGCATCCTCGGCGGCGCGCAGGAAGCGCTGGCCGGGGATTACGAAGGCTCGCCCCAGGTGGCCGAGTTCGTCGGCGAAATGACCCGCGACTACGGCTTTGCCGGCGAACAGCTGATGGGCGTGTTCCGCGAGGCCGAGCGCAAGCAGTCGATCCTCGACGCCATTTCCAAGCCCGCCGAGCGGGTCAAGCAATGGAAGGAATACCGGCCGATGTTCATCACCGACGCGCGCATCGCCCGCGGGGTGGACTTCTGGCGCCAGCACGAGGCCACCCTGGCCCGTGCCGAGCAGGAATACGGCGTTCCGGCCCAGGTGATCGTGTCGATCATCGGCGTTGAGACCTTTTTCGGACGCAATACCGGCAATTTCCGGGTGATCGATGCCTTGTCCACGCTCGGATTCGACTATCCTCCCCGTGCCGAGTTTTTCCGCAAGGAACTGCGCGAGTTCCTGCTGCTGGCCCGCGAAGAGCAGGTCGACCCGTTGACGCTCAAAGGCTCCTACGCCGGCGCGATGGGCCTGCCGCAGTTCATGCCGAGCAGTTTCCGCGCCTATGCGGTGGATTTCGACGGCGACGGCCACATCAACATCTGGAACAACCCGGACGATGCGATCGGCAGCGTCGCCAGCTATTTCAAGCGTCACGGCTGGGTCGCCGGCGAGCCGGTGGTGAGCCGGGCGGACGTGCGGGGCGAGCAGGCGGACGAAGGCCTGACCGCCGGCATCGAGCCGACGAAAACCGTCGGGGAGTTGCGGGGGCTGGGCTGGTCGAGTCATGATGCGCTGCGCGACGACATGCCGGTCACCGCGTTCCGCCTCGAAGGCGACAACGGCCCCGAATACTGGATGGGCCTGAAGAATTTCTACGCGATCACGCGTTATAACCGCAGCGTGATGTACGCCATGGCCGTACATCAACTGTCTGAACAGCTGGTAAAAGCACGGGGCGTCAAGTAATGCGGGCATTGCCTATCAACAAACCCCTGAAGCTGGTGGCGTTCGCCGCGTTGGCGGTGCTGGTCGCCAGTTGCTCGACCAGCCGCTCGCCCGCTCAGAAGTCCGCCTCCAACACCGTCCGCTCGCAGCCGGGTCTGGACATCAACCGGGCCCACAAGGACGGCGCGCCGTGGTGGGACGTCGACGTGT
The DNA here is from genome assembly GCF_044749305.1 of Pseudomonas sp. NPDC089534. Taxonomy (NCBI): domain Bacteria; kingdom Pseudomonadati; phylum Pseudomonadota; class Gammaproteobacteria; order Pseudomonadales; family Pseudomonadaceae; genus Pseudomonas; species Pseudomonas sp. NPDC089534. Next base: position 70,933 of record NZ_JBIVHR010000014.1, read on the forward strand.
CGCGCATCCCGGACGCCACGCCGACCCTGCACACCGGCCCCTACAAGGCCAACCCGTACACCGTGCTGGGCAAGACCTACTTCCCGCTGCAGGAATCCAAGACCTACGTCGCCCAGGGCACCGCGTCCTGGTACGGCACCAAGTTCCACGGCCAGAACACCGCCAACGGCGAAGTGTACGACCTGTACGGCATGAGCGCCGCGCACAAGACCTTGCCGCTGCCCAGCTATGTCCGGGTGACCAACCTGGACAACAACAAGAGCGTGATCCTGCGGGTCAACGACCGCGGGCCGTTCTACTCGGACCGGATCATCGACCTGTCCTACGCGGCGGCCAAGAAGCTCGGCTATGCCGAGATCGGCACCGCGCGGGTCAAGGTCGAAGGCATCGACCCGCAACAGTGGTGGGCCGCCAAGGGCCGTCCGGCGCCTCTGATGCTCAACGAGCCGCAAGTGGCGCAGAATGCCGCCCCGGCGATCACGGCCTCGGCCGGCACCGTCGAGCAGTGGACGCCTCCGCCGCAGCAGCACGCCGCGGCCGTCGTGCCGGTCCAGCTCGACGCAAAAAAAAACGCTTCTGCAACAGCGTCTGGCCAGTATCTGCAGGTGGGCGCGTTCGCCAACCCGGACGCTGCAGAACTCCTGAGGTCGAAGCTCAGCGGGATGGTGAGCGCTCCGGTGTTCATCAGCTCGATCGTGCGCAATCAGCAGACCCTGCACCGGGTTCGGCTGGGGCCGATCGGCTCGCCGGGTGAGATCGCCCAGGTGCAGAACAGCGTGCGCCTGGCCAACCTCGGTTCGCCGAGCGTGGTCACAGAGTAAAACGTAGGACTTGATTGACGGTTCACTTGCGGTTTCGGGGGGTGGACCAGGTTGTTGGCTCGTCGAAGAACAAAAGCCCGGCAAGGGTGACTGGAGTGAGCAACTGAACACGCGATGGCCCGATGAGAAGGCCATCTGATTAGTTTTGCCCGCAAGGGCAGTTTCCATTAGCGATTTCGAGAGACGGATGAACATCACCACCTTTGCCAAACGCCTGTGCCTGCTAGTCCCGCTGCTCCTCTCGCCTGCCGCCTTCGCGGCCGAGATGATGCCGTCGCCGCCGCAACTGGCCGCCAAATCCTACGTGCTCATGGACGCCAGCAGCGGCAACGTGCTGGTGGAGAACAACGGTGACCAGCGCCTGCCGCCGGCCAGCCTGACCAAGCTGATGACCGCGTACATCGCCACGCTGGAGATCCGTCGCGGCCAGATCGGCGAGAACGACCCGGTGACCGTCAGCGAGAACGCCTGGCGCACCGGCGGTTCGCGGATGTTCATCAAGGTCGGCTCCCAGGTGACCGTCAGCGACCTGCTGCACGGCATCATCATCCAGTCGGGCAACGACGCCAGCGTCGCGGTGGCCGAGCACATCGCCGGCAGCGAAGACGCGTTCGCCGACCTGATGAACAAGACCGTCGCCGACCTGGGCATGACCAACACCCACTTCATGAACCCGACCGGCCTGCCGAACCCTGAGCACTACTCGTCGGCTCACGACATGGCGATCCTGGCCCGCGCGATCATCCACGAAGACCCGGCGCACTACGCCATCTACTCGCAGAAAGAGTTCTTCTGGAACGGCATCAAGCAGCCTAACCGCAACCTGCTGCTGTGGCGCGACAAGACCGTCGACGGCCTGAAGACCGGCCACACCGACGAAGCCGGCTACTGCATGGTGTCCTCGGCCGTGCGTGACGGCATGCGCCTGATCGCGGTGGTGTTCGGCACCAACAGCGAAGTGGCCCGCGCCGCCGAGACCCAGAAGCTGCTGACCTACGGTTTCCGCTTCTTCGAAACCCAGACCTTCTACCAGAAGGGCACCGAACTGGCCCAGGCGCCGGTATGGAAGGGCACCACCGGCCAGGTCAAGGCCGGCCTGGCGCAGGACCTGACCATGACCCTGCCCAAAGGCCAGCTGAAGAAGCTCGCCGCCAGCATGACCATGAACCCGCAACTGACCGCGCCAATCGCCAAGGGCGACGTGATCGGTAAAGTCGAAGTGAAACTGGACGACAAGGTGGTGCACAGCGCCGACCTGATCGCCCTGGACGCTGTCGAGGAGGGTGGTATCTTCCGCCGCATGTGGGATAGCATCCGTCTATTCTTCTACGGCTTGTTCAACTGATTCCAGTGTTGACCTGCATGGCCCCGCCCCGCACCCGGAGCGGGGCCATGCTCGTTGGCAAGGCTTGCGAGGCCGTTACGCCATGAGCGATACCGAAGTAAAGGCGCCAAAGATCGAATTTCCCGTCAAGAATTACCCGGTTAAGGTGATCTGCGACACCATTGTGGATGTCAGGCAAAAAGTGATCGATATCGTGCGCAAGCACGCTGAATTCGAAGAGTCGGACGTTCGCGAGAATCCCAGTAACAAAGGCAAGTACATCACTATTCAGTTGCATATTCTCGCCACCGACCAGGATCAGCTGTACAACATCAACAGCGAACTGCGGGCGACCGGTTTCGTGCACATGGTGTTGTGATGCCGGGCACGCTGGGCTTTCGCGAACTCGGCCAGATGGCTTACGAGCCGGTCTGGCATGCCATGCAACGCTTCACCAACGAACGCGGCAGCGAGGCCGCGGACGAAATCTGGCTCGTCGAGCACCCGCCGGTGTTCACCCAGGGCCAGGCCGGCAAGGCCGAACATGTGCTGCTGCCGGGCGACATCCCGGTGGTGCAGGTCGACCGGGGCGGGCAGGTGACCTATCACGGCCCAGGCCAACTGGTGGCCTACCTGCTGCTGGACGTGCGCAAGCTGGGTTTCGGGGTACGGGACCTGGTCACCCGCATGGAGCAATGCCTGATCGAACTGCTGGCCAGCTACGGCGTGACCGCAGCGGCCAAGCCCGACGCTCCCGGCGTTTATGTCGACGGGGCGAAGATCGCATCCCTGGGGCTGCGGATTCGCCACGGCTGTTCCTTTCACGGCCTGGCCCTGAACGTGGACATGAACCTGGAGCCGTTTCGACGGATTAATCCCTGCGGCTACGCCGGGCTGGCCATGACCCAGCTGAGCGACCACGCAGGACCGATTGAATTTGCCGAGGTAAGTGCCCGGCTGCGCGCGCAGCTCGTCAAACACCTCGACTATGCTGAGCAGACGACCCTGACGGGCGGAATCGACTGATATGACTACTGATGCAGTGCAAACCATGATCCCGACGCTCGATGTCACCGAGCGCCCGGCCCCGCGTGCCAAGGTCGAAGCCGGCGTCAAGCTGCGCGGCGCCGAGAAGGTCGCCCGCATCCCGGTGAAGATCATTCCGACCACCGAGCTTCCGAAGAAGCCTGACTGGATCCGCGTGCGCATCCCGGTTTCGCCGGAGGTCGAGCGCATCAAGACCCTGCTGCGCAAGCACAAGCTGCACAGCGTCTGCGAAGAGGCTTCCTGCCCGAACCTGGGCGAATGCTTCTCCGGCGGCACCGCGACCTTCATGATCATGGGCGACATCTGCACCCGTCGCTGCCCGTTCTGCGACGTCGGCCATGGCCGTCCGAAGCCGTTGGACGTCAACGAGCCGGAAAGCCTGGCCATCGCCATCGCCGACCTGCGCCTCAAGTACGTGGTGATCACTTCGGTGGACCGTGACGACCTGCGCGACGGCGGTGCCCAGCACTTCGCCGACTGCATCCGCGAGATCCGCAAGCTGTCGCCGAACGTGCAGTTGGAGACCCTGGTGCCGGACTACCGCGGTCGCATGGACATCGCCCTGGAAATCACCGCCGCCGAGCCGCCGGACGTGTTCAACCACAACCTGGAAACCGTGCCGCGCCTGTACAAGGCTGCGCGCCCGGGTTCGGACTACCAGTGGTCGCTGACCCTGCTGCAGCGCTTCAAGCAGATGATGCCGCACATCCCGACCAAGTCCGGCCTGATGCTGGGCCTGGGCGAGACCGACGACGAAGTGATCGAAGTCATGAAGCGCATGCGCGAGCACGACATCGACATGCTGACCCTGGGCCAGTACCTGCAGCCGTCCCGCAGCCACTTGCCGGTTCAGCGCTTCGTGCACCCGGACACCTTCGCCTGGTTCGCCGAGGAAGGCTACAAGATGGGCTTCAAGAACGTCGCGTCCGGCCCGCTGGTGCGTTCCTCGTACCACGCCGACGAGCAGGCGAAACTGGTCAAGGCCGAGCTGCTGGGTTCCTGATCCGGCGCTGAGCCGAAAACGCCCGCCGCGCCCAGGTGCCCGGCGGGCGTTTTTTTTGCCCGACCCATGCTCGACAGCGACTTTTCCCGCAACCGATGGCTGACAAAGCCTCTTCTGTTTGCCGCCGTACCTGACTACTGTGTGCTCACGACTTCACGCAGGGAGATCCATGGATGACCGTTCGACCGACCCACACCCTTTGTCCGCATCAACCCGTGCCGGCGCTGCCGTCCGAGGGGATGATCGGCGTCATTGCGCCCGCGGGGCCGGGCACGCTGGACACGGACAAGGCGGTGCAGTGGATGCGCGCCCGGGGCTACGGGCTGCGGATCTTTCCCGGCGTCTACGAGAAGGACGGTTACCTGGCCGGCAGCGACGAGGTTCGCCTCAATGACCTGCATGCCGCGTTCGCCGATCCCGAGGTCGACGCGATCATCTGCCTGCGCGGCGGCTACGGTACGCCGCGCCTGCTCGACCGCATCGATTACGACCTGCTGGGGCGCCATGCCAAGCCGTTCGTCGGCTACAGCGACATCACCGCGCTGCACCTCGCCATCAGCCGCTATGCGGGGTTCGTGACGTTTCACGGGCCGTTGCTCAACGCCGACCTGCTGGGCGACAAGGAGCCGCCCACGGTCACGTCGTTCTTCGCCATGCTGCGGGGCCAACTGAAGGCCGGCAGCGTGATCGCGCACCCGGCGGCCTGGCCGTTGACCACCGTCGAGCCCGGCATCGCCCATGGCCGGCTGCTGGGCGGCAACCTGGCAATGATCGCCTCGACCCTGGGCACGCCCTACGAGATCGACGCCGAAGGCGTGATTCTGTTGATCGAGGACGTCAACGAGCCGCTGTACCGCATCGACCGGCTGCTGACCCAGATGCGCCTGAGCGGTCACCTGCACAAGTTGCGCGGTGTGCTGGTCGGGGATGTGGCGGGGGTGGAGACCGGTGCGCTGAACCGGTTGCTCAAGCAGACGTTCGAACCGCTGCGGATTCCGGTGCTGTCGGGCTGGCGAAGCGGGCATTGCGACCCGAACCTGACCTTGCCGCTGGGGGCGCTGGTGCGGCTGGATGCCGGGAAGCAAGAGTTGCTGCTGGAGCAGGATGTGGTGCTCAGGCTGTAAGCATCCACCGTCTGCCGGAGCGCATTCGCGGGCAAGCCCGCTCCCACAGGTTCAGTGCGATCCCTGTGGGAGCGGGCTTGCCCGCGATGCTTTTTACTGGGCGCGCAGGCTTTCGAGCAGCTTGTGCGTCGGATAGCCGTCCGCCGGCCAGCCGAACGACTGCTGCGCGCTGCGGATCGCCTTGCGCGTGTTGGCGCCGATGATGCCGTCCGCTGCGCCTGCATCGTAATTGCGTGCGCTGAGCAGATTCTGCAGTTCGATCCGCTCGGTGCGGCTCAGCGGCAGGTCGTCCTTGGGCCAGGTGCCGTTGATCAGGCCGGCGCCGTTGAAGCGTTCCGACAGCAGACCCACCGCCAAGGCGTAGGACGAGGAGTTGTTGTACTTGAGGATCGCCCGGAAGTTGTCGAGGATCAGGAACGCCGGGCCACGGTAGCCGGCCGGCAGCAGCAGGGCGGCGGAGAGCTGATCGGAACCGGCCGGCGCCTGCCCGCCGTTGGGCAGGATCACGCCCAGTTGGCGCCACTCGGCGACGCTCTTGCGGATGGCGCCGTCAGCCAGGGTGTAGTTGAAGCCGCTCGGCAGCTGCACTTCAAAGCCCCACGGCTGGCCGCGCTGCCAGCCGGAGCTTTGCAGGTAATGCGCGGTCGAGGCGAGGGCGTCGGCCGGGCTGCCCCAGATGTCGCGGCGGCCGTCGCCGTCGAAGTCCACGGCGTGGGTGTTGTAGGTGGTCGGGATGAACTGGGTCTGGCCCATGGCGCCGGCCCAGGAGCCGAGCATCTTCTCGGGCGTGATGTCGCCCTGTTGCAGGATCTGCAGCGCGGCGATCAGCTGCGCATGGGCAAAGCCCGGGCGGCGGCCTTCGTAGGCCAGGGTCGCCAGGGAGTTGATCACCGACTTGTTGCCCTGGAACTGGCCGAAGTTGCTTTCCATCCCCCACACCGACACCAGTGCCTGGCGGTCTACGCCATAGCGCTGTTCGATGCTTTGCAGGATGCCGGCGTACTGATTGATCAGGGCTTGTCCCTTGCGCACCCGCAGCGGCGAGAGTGCGCCGTCGAGGTATTCCCACACCGGCCGGGCGAACTCCGGCTGGCTGCGGTCGGCGCGGATCACGCTGGCGTCGAAGCTGACGTTGGCGAAGGCGCGGTCGAACACGTCGGCGCGGATCCCGGCGGCGAGGGCGTCCTTGCGAAAGCCTGCCTGCCACTCGGCGAAGGTCTGGGTCGGTTGCAGGTCGAGGTCGTCGCCGGACGGCACGACGGGCGGAACGATGGCCGGGGCAGTGGCCACGGGGGCGGTCTGGAGCGGTTGCGCGTCGGCGGCGGTGGGTTTCTCCGCGCAGGCGACCAGCAACACGAAGCTGGTGGCGGCGATCAATTGGCGCACGGGCCAACGACGGGTAAGGCAAAGGGGCATGCACAGGTCCAGAGGATGTGAATCAGGTGCAGACCTTAACATGCCTGCCCGGCAAATCGGGATCCGGCGCGGGAATTTGCAACGCGGGGCGTGCGCCCTCGGTTCAGGATAGAACCGTTTTTTTCTCTGTTTCAACTGGCATATTTGACAGTTACCAAACCTGCAAACCGGGTGTTCAATCGACTCTCACAGGGCAGTCTTTGCCGAAGGAGCCGAAATGAAAAAGGTGCTGGCCACATTCGTTTTGATGGTATTGGCAGGCTGCTCTTCACAGCCACCGTCGGATTCGACGCCGCCGAAGCGCAAAAGCGGTGATTTTTCTGCTGTTGCGCAAACGATGGTTGCGGCTTCCACAGGGCCTGAGGTCGCAGCGGAGTTGACCCGACGTTATCGCGACACTCGGGTCAATTGCGGCAAGGACTCGATGCCTGCCTTTCTGTGTTCCGGCATTTTGCTGCGGGGCACAGCCCGTGCCAACGGGTTCGACGTCTGGGATCCGAGCCCGACGGCGATCAGGGTCGGAGGCACTTCGTTTTCATACGTAAGGTCCGACTACAAAATGAAACGGTTGGCGTTCACCTACAACAAGGGCCTGATCTTTTACCCAATATTGAGCGTGCCGGCGGGTAAGGAAAACATCGAGGTCTTGTGTTTCTTTCCCATTGACGGGTCATCCGACAGACGCTCGGATAACGGTTGCGGTGCCATCTCCGGTTACCCCGGAACGGTAGCCTGCAATGCTCAAAACATTCGTACGGGCGAGCAGTGGGCGGCAAATTATCGCAAGTATGTCCCTGGCGAACACACTATCGCGGGGGTTTGCAGTTTCGATGTTCGCGATGCCGCCAACAATGCGGCGGGGCCGAACTTTCATGAAGGCATGGTCGGGGGGAGGGCGATCTCGCCGAGGGCTTTTGACATCCCCAATGATGTAAAGCTCAAGACCTGGGCGCCGGGGCTGGCAAGGACGTTGCCGATCGAGGCTTTCTTCTACTACGTACGGGACGGGAAATCAGGCCTGGCAGATGTGCAGATCGATCAGCGTCGGTTCAAGGAGCTGACCGGTGTTGCGATCCCTATCATCAAGACCACGTTCCCCAACACTCTGGATGAAAGCATGACCTTCGTTTATCAGGCAGCGGATCAAGCGGTCGATTGAGCGGTTTCACGCGGCCAGAAAGTAAGAAGCCTCCCAGCTTTTAGACTGGAAGGCTTCGCGGCGGTAGCTGCCTTTGCCCTTGGCCGGGCGTTCCTGGCGGATGCGGAACAATGGTTGGGCGATGATGGATTTGGCCTTGTTGGATCGCTTCTTACGCATGGTGGGTCTCCGGTTGGACGACGGAGTATACGCCCCCTTCTTTGATAAGCAATGCGTGCAAAGAGTACCGCACGCTTCATGGACCCTGCACTTGATGACGCTTATGGACGACTGTTGGTGAACGTGCAGAGCAGTGGCTTCTTGGCGAAGTCAGGCACTGTCCACGCAGAAAACATTCTGGAGAAAATCATGCGAAGAGTCATTTTGGCTTTATCGATATCTGTATTGTTTGCTTGTGCATCAAAGCATGAGGAACCGGTTTCCCAAGATGTGGCCGGAGCTGGTAGCCGAGTGAGCTCAATCATGGCTGCCGCTAATAATGGTGCTGCCGTCGCAGCGGCACTCAACGCGCGTTACGCGCAAACCTCCAGGAACTGTTTCAACAGTGAAACGGCACCTTCATTTCTCTGCTCGGGCATCGTGATCCGGGGCACGACATATGGTGACACCTACAACGTGTGGGATCCCAGCCCAGGCAGTGTAAAAAATGGCTTTGTCGCATTCTCATATATGCGGACGGATGCGAGGTTTCCAGCACTTTATAGACGCGCCAATAACGGATACATCGTGCACCCTGTTTCTGAACTGCCTGCGGGCCAGATAAAGTTTCAATACAACTGTTTCTTTCCCATCGACGGCGCCACTGAGTGGCGCGCGGACAATGGCTGTGGGCAACACAGTCTTCATGGCGCGATCAGTCGATACTGCTCCTTGCAAGGCGTTACAACCGCGGATCAGTTTATGGCCCACTACATGGCCAACACTCAAGCGCGCGAGCAGAAACAATGCAGCTTTGATGTTCGTGATTCGTCGCCCTATCAAACAGCAGCGCTCTTTCGTGAAGCGGTGGCCGCAATGCCCAGAATCCCGAAGAACGGTTTGAACGACGAAAACGAGTTGGTTGTCGGTGTATGGGCCAAGCAGCCGGCTGCGAAGATGCCTATTGAGGCTTTCTTCTACACCAATGCCTCCGGTTTGGTTCAGGCGAAGAAAAACCAAGCTTCTTACTACACTCAAGCCGCCGGGAAAATTGTACCGATTATCAAATTGACCATCGGTGCTTCACAAGCTGCATCCTTCAGCTACAGCTCGGCTGATCAGGTTCATCTTTGAGCATGGGGGGGCAAGTTGCCGTTTCAGTCCACGGTGCTATTCGGCCGGAAGGGGCAGGCGCTGTCCGGCCATCAGCAATGACAACCGGCTCAGGCTCATCCACGGCGAACCCGGCGCCTGGCCCTTGATCTGCGCATCGATGCGCTGGGCTTCGAGCAGCAGTTGCGCCCAGCGCTGGGCCGAGTAGCGTTGCAGGGCCTTGCTCATCAACGGCTTGCGCTTGTCCCAGACCGGCGGCCTGGCCTGGCTGAAGGCCTTGTCCAGCGGTGTGCCCTGGCTGTACTGCTGGGCGATGCTGGCCAGCAGACGCAGCTCCCGGGCCAGGGCCCAGAGGATCACCGGCGGCTCGACGCCCTCGCCGCGCAGGCCTTCGAGCATGCGCAGGGCGTGGGCGGCTTCGCCGTTGAGGATCGCGTCGGTCAGGCCGAACACGTCGAAGCGTGCACTGTCGGCCACGGCCGCCTGCACGGTGTCGACGGTGATCTGCCCGTCCTCGGCCATCAGCTTGAGCTTTTCGATCTCCTGGGCGGCGGCGAGCAGGTTGCCTTCGACCCGCGCGGCGATCAGCTCCACCGCGTCCTGGCTGGCCGAGAGGCCGGCCTGGGACAGGCGCTGGCGGATCCAGCCGGGCAACTGGTTGGCGTCCACCGGCCAGATCTGCACGAACTGGGTCTGCGCACCTTCGACCAGGGCCTTGCCCCACTTGGTCTTCTGCGCGCTGCCGTCGAGCTTGGGCAGGCTGATCAGCAGCAAGGTGTCTTCGGCCGGGCGCGAGCAATACTCGATGAGCGCGGCGGCGCCCTTGTCGCCGGGCTTGCCCGAGGGCAGGCGCAGTTCCAGCAGGCGCTTTTCGGCGAACAGCGACAGGCTGGCGCCGGCCAGCAGCAGGGTGCCCCAGTCGAAGTTGGCGTCGGCGGCGAACACCTGACGCTCATCGAAGCCCTGCCGGCGGGCGGCTGAGCGGATGGCGTCGGCGGCTTCCTGGCACAGCAGCGGGTCGTCGCCGCTGATGACGTAGACCGGTGCCAGCGTGCCTTGCAGGTGTTTGCCGAGTTGGGCGGGAGCGAGCTTCATAGGAGAAAGCGAACGGGGCGCCTGAGCGCCCCGGTCCTCTTACTGCTGCGGCAGTTCGAGCGGCGACTGGCGCGGCGTTTCCGCTTCAGCCTTCTGCGCCGCTTCGAGTGCGTCGGCTTCTGCCTTGGCACGGTCGTTGGCCGCTTGCTGCAGTTGCTGCAGCTGTGCCGGCGTCAGTTGCTGCAGGCGCAGCATCATGCGCTGAACCAGCTCGCGGCGGTTTTCGCGACGGGCATCGCTGGCTTCCTGGTCGGAGCCGACGAGGTTGTTGCCGTCGTGGATGAACACCTTCTGCACTTCGATCTTGTCGCTCTTGAGCAGCAGGTCGCGATCGCCGCGGATGTCATAGTTCAGCACGGTGCTGACCTGGTATTCGCCGGTGCGGCCGGCGCCGGCGTAGCTGAGGATGCGCTGGCTTTCCTGCTCGTCGGCCAGGTACAGCTTGTACGGTGCGCCGGTGTAGATCTTGACGCCGCTGGCCTCAAGCACCTGGCGCAGTTGGGTGACCGTCTCGCCATAGGCGTTGCGGGCGCTGAGGTCGAGTTCCTTGACGGTCAGCTCGGTGGTGCCGGTGCCGCGCAGGTGGAAACCGCAGGCGCTCAACAGGACCGCGAGGCCCACCACCAGCAGATTGCGTTTGATCATTGTGTTGCTCCCCTTGAAACCGTGTGGGCCGGCGGTGCGGCCCGAAAGGTTTTACAGGGCGCCGGCCGGAGCCGGCGCCCGATCCAATTAGCTGGCGACGATGTTGACCAGTTTGCCCGGCACCACGATCACCTTGCGGATCGTCAGGCCGTCGACGAAGCGCAGCACGTTCTCGTTGGCGCGGGCCGCGGCCTCGATTTCCTCGCGGGTGGCGCTGGCCGGCATTTCGATCTGGCCGCGCAGCTTGCCGTTGACCTGGATCACCAGGGTCAGGCTGTCCTGCACCAGCGCGCTTTCGTCCAGCACCGGCCAGGCGGCGTCGATCACCGGATCGGCATGGCCCAGGCGGTTCCACAGGTCGTGGCTGATGTGCGGGGTGATCGGCGCCAGCAGCAGCGTCACGGTCTCCAGGCCTTCGTGGATCAGGGCGCGGTCCTGTTCGGTGCCTTGCGCGGCCTTCTCCAGCACGTTCATCAGGGTCATCACCTGGGCGATGGCGGTGTTGAACTTGTGGTTCTGGCCGACGTCGTGGCTGGCCTGCTTGATGGCCTGGTGGATCGAGCGGCGGACGGCCTTCTGCTCGTCGTTCAGGCCGGCGATGTCCAGCTTGCCCGGCAGGCCCTGGACGATGTGGGCCTGGGCCAGGCGCCAGACGCGCTTGAGGAAGCGGTGCGAGCCTTCCACGCCGGAGTCGGACCATTCCGCGCTCATGTCGGGCGGCGAGGCGAACATCATGAACAGGCGGCAGGTGTCGGCGCCGAACTGGTCGATCATCGACTGCGGGTCGACGCCGTTGTTCTTCGACTTGGCCATCTTCTCGGTGCCGCCGATCTCCACCGGCAGGCCGTCGGCGATCAGTTTGGCGCTGATGACCTTGGCCTTGCTGTCGCGCTCGAGCTCCACGTCGGCCGGGTTGAACCAGGTGTAGGCGCCGTTGGCTTCGCGGCGGTAGTAGGTCTCGGCGACCACCATGCCCTGGGTCAGCAGGTTCTTGAACGGCTCGTTGGAGCTCACCAGGCCTTCGTCGCGCATCAGTTTGTGGAAGAAGCGCGCGTAGAGCAGGTGGAGGATGGCGTGCTCGATGCCGCCGATGTACTGATCCACCGGCAGCCAGTGGTCGGCCGCGGATTTCTCCACCAGGCCGCCTTCGAAGTGCGGCGAGGCGTAGCGGGCGTAGTACCAGGACGACTCGACGAAGGTGTCCATGGTGTCGGTTTCACGCTTGGCGGGCTGGCCGCATTTCGGGCAGGCGCACTCGTAGAATTCCGGCATGCGCGCCAGCGGCGAGCCGTTGCCGTCCGGCACCACGTCTTCCGGCAGCACGACCGGCAACTGGTCTTCCGGCACCGGCACGTCGCCGCAGGCGCCGCAGTGGATGATCGGGATCGGGCAGCCCCAGTAGCGCTGGCGGCTGATGCCCCAGTCGCGCAGGCGGAACTGGGTGCGCGAGGCGCCGAGGTTTTTCTTGATCAGGGCGACTTCCATGGCGTCGAACGCGCCGGCGAAGTCCAGGCCGTCGAACTCGCCGGAGTTGATCAGCGTGCCGTGCTCGCCGTAGGCGTCCTGCCACGGGGCCGGGTTGGTGTCGCCGGAACTGGTGCGCACCACGGACTTGACCGGCAGGCTGTACTTCTGGGCGAATTCGAAGTCGCGCTCGTCGTGGGCCGGAACGGCCATGACCGCACCGTCGCCGTAGTGCATCAGCACGTAGTTGGCGACCCACACCGGCAGTTTTTCGCCGGTCAGCGGGTGCTCGACGAACAGGCCGGTCGGCAGGCCTTTCTTTTCCTGGGTGGCGACGTCGGCTTCGGCCACGCTGCCGGCCTTGCATTCGGCGATGAAGGCCTGCAGCTCAGGGTTGTTCTGCGCGGCCAGGGCGGCCAGGTGGTGCTCGGCGGCCACGGCGACGTAGGTTGCGCCCATCAGGGTGTCCGGACGGGTGGTGAAGACCTTCAGGGTGCCGGTCTCGCCGATGGAATCGACGTTGTACGGGAACTGCACTTCCATCCCGCGGGACTTGCCGATCCAGTTGCGCTGCATGGTCTTGACCTGTTCAGGCCAGCCGGTCAGCTCGTCGAGGCTCTCCAGCAGCTCATCCGCGTAGGCGGTGATCTTGAAGTAGTACATCGGGATTTCGCGTTTTTCGATCACCGCGCCGGAACGCCAGCCGCGGCCGTCGATCACCTGCTCGTTGGCCAGGACGGTCTGGTCGACCGGGTCCCAGTTCACGGTGCCGTTCTTGCGGTAGATCACGCCCTTCTCGAACAGGCGGGTGAACAGCCATTGTTCCCAGCGGTAGTAGTCCGGCTTGCAGGTGGTGACTTCGCGCGACCAGTCCACCGCCAGGCCCAGGCTGCGCAGCTGGGACTTCATGTAGGCGATGTTTTCGTAGGTCCACTTGGCCGGCGCCACGTTGTTCTTCATCGCGGCGTTTTCCGCCGGCATGCCGAACGCGTCCCAGCCCATCGGCTGAAGGACGTTCTTGCCCTGCATGCGCTGGTAGCGGGAGATCACGTCGCCGATGGTGTAGTTGCGCACGTGCCCCATGTGCAGCTTGCCGCTGGGGTAAGGGAACATCGACAGGCAGTAGTAGGTTTCCTTGCCTGGCTGTTCACTGACTTCAAAGGACTTTTGCTCATCCCAGAACGACTGGGCGGCGGCTTCGATTTCACGGGGCTGATAGTGTTCGTGCATGGCTACTTTTGTACTGGATAGGGGTGGCCCAGTCCTCTTCAACGCGGCATCGGGGGGCGGGTCACGCCAAATTGGCGTTTCGCGGCCCGGACGGGCTGGAAGTGGAGTGACAGGAAGCGCCGTAGCATACATGACCGCGCTTGGCCTAGGGAAACCCTGATTGCGCCCGTCCGGCCGGGCAAATCGGCTGCGGGGGCCGTTGGTCGCGGCGTGCGGCCGGTTTGTGCAGCGAAGCTAAGCTCCTTAGTGGGGAGTGAGTCTTATCTTCAATGAGGTGAGGGATGGTGGAGTCACAGCAAAAGAACATAACCAAACCTGAGTTGTACGAGCGGTTGATCGACCGTCTGGGCATGGCCCTGGACGCGGCGAGAACCGCGGGACGGCTGCGCGACGAGCGCCCCCTGGAGTTGGAATTGCGCGGCTTGAGCCCCGCCGAGTTCGATCTGGTCAAGGCTTATCTGGATCGCAGTGAACGTGAAGCCCACGGATGTCTGTCACAGGCAGTGAAACAGCTCGATGCAGTACCTTCGGCCAAGGTCATATGGCTCAAGGACAAGGCGCCCGGCAGAGAGACCGTCAAGGTCCGCACTCTGCAGGCCAAGTAAGCGCATGGCAGGTCAAGAAGCGGATCTTTTCAAGCGGGATCCCACCTTATCGGTTGTCGCGTCGAATCAACCCACTTAGGCTGCGGGCATCTTTGGAGATGCCCGATGCCCTTTCGCTATTTCATCAAACAACTGCTGCTGCCGCCCGGCATCCTTTTTCTGTTGCTGTTGGTCGCCTGGTGGCTGCGCCGCTCCCGTCCGCGGCTGGCCGGCCTGTGCTTCGCCCTGGGGTTGGGCGGACTGTGGCTGATGAGCCTGCCGGTGGTCGTGCAGTGGGGCGCCAAGGCCCTGGAGCGCGAGCCGCCGCTGGCCCGCGAGGCCTGGGCGGGGCTGGCGCAGCGCGCCGATGCGATCGTGGTGCTGGGCTCCGGGCGCGAGCGCGGCGACCTGGCCTGGGGCGAGGATCAGCCGACCGGCATCGGGCTTGAGCGGCAGCGTTATGCGGCGCGCCTGGCCAAGGCGTCCGGTTTGCCGGTCCTGACCAGCGGCGGCCTGCATTACGGCACGCCGCCGACGGAAGCGAAGCTGATGGCCGATTCGCTGCGCGACGATTTCGGGGTGACGGTGCGCTGGCAGGAAGGCGAGAGCCGCACGACCTGGGAAAACGCGGTGCTCAGCGCCAAGGTGCTGCTGCCCCAGGGCATCAAACGTGTGGCGGTCGTCACCCAGGCCTGGCACATGCCGCGGGCGGTGTGGTGTTTCGAGCAGGCCGGGTTCGAGGTGGTGCCGGCGCCGGTCGGCTTCCTCGGCACGGACAATGCCCGGCCGTTCGGCGGTTGGCTGCCGGAGTTCAAGTCGATCTGGCAGAGCGGGCAGTTGCTGAACGAGGCGGTGGGGCAGGTAGGGTATTCGCTGTTCTACCGAGGGGCCGACGAAGCTGAATGATGCACGGGGCCGACGGTCGCGCCGCCGCTTCCGCACGGCCTTGAAGTGAACACGGAGGCTGCATTCAGCCAGGCCCCCTGTGGGGGCCGGCCTGCTGGCGATGGCGCCGGTGAAGGCGCCGCCGGGCAGGCCCGATGCGGCAGCAGGCCTGCCCGCGAAGCCCTCAGAGGGTCTTGGAGATCCGCCCGGCCATCAGCGCCCAGCCGAACAGCAGCACGCACAGGATGATCAGCGGCCACGAGCGCCATTGCAGGTACGGCGTCAGGTCGTGCATCGGCACCACTTCGCCGTACAGCACGCCTTGCTCGAACTGCGGAATGCTTTCGGTGATCCGGCCGAACGGGTCGATCAGGCCGGTCACGCCGTTGTTGGTGGCGCGGATCATCCAGCGTCCGGCCTCCAGGGCGCGCATCTGCGCCATCTGCAAGTGCTGGAGCGGACCGATGGAGGTGCCGAACCAGGTGTCGTTGCTGATGGTCAGCAGCAGGTCGCTGCGGGCGGAGAGGCCGGCGGCGAACTCCGGGTACACCACTTCGTAGCAGATGAACGGTGCGATCTGGTAGCCCTTGGCCTGCAGCAGCGCCTGGTCGGCCGGGCCGCGGGCGAAGTCGGACATCGGCAGGTCGAAGAACGCGATCAGCCCGCGCAGCAGGTCCTGCAGCGGCACGTATTCGCCGAACGGCACCAGTTTCTGCTTCAGGTAGGTGCCGTCGCCTTCGCCGACCACGGTGATGCCGTTGAAGAAGCGCTTTTCGTGGCGCACGGTCTGGCGGATCGGCACGCCGGTGATCAACGCCGACTTACGCTCGGCGGCGAAGGTGCCCATCATGTTCAGGTAGCCTTCGGCGGACTCCTTGAGCACCGGCACGGCGGTCTCCGGCCAGATCAGCAGGTCCACCGGCTTGGAGCGGAAGCTCAGGTCGCGGTACAGCGCCAGCTGCGCGTTGAGCTGCGCCGGATCCCACTTCATGCTCTGCTCGACGTTGCCCTGGATCGCGGCGACGCTCAGCGGCGCGCCCGCCGGGCTGGTCCAGGCGTGGCCCTTGAGCGCGAGGCCCGCCACCCACGGCCCGATCAGCAACAGCAGGCCGGCGGCCACGAAGCCCTTGCGGCCGCCGCTGAGCAGGCGCGGCATGTTGTGGAACAGCGCGGCGGTCAGCGCCAGGACGAACGACACCAGCCACATGCCGCCCACCGGCGCCAGCCCGGCCAGCGGGCCGTCGAGCTGGCTGTAGCCGGAGTACAGCCAGGGGAAGCCGGTGAGGAACCAGCCCCGGAACGCTTCCTGGCCGACCCACAGCGCCGCGAACGCCAGCGCATCGGCCAGCGGCGCCTCGTTGCGCCGCAGCCAACGGGCCCAGAGCCAGGCGGGCAGGGCGAAGAACCAGGCGATCGCCGCCGTGAACAGCAGCATCAGGAAACCGGCCAGCAGCACCGAGGCGCCGCCGAAGTGGTGGATGCTGTAGTAGATCCAGCTGGTGCCGGCGCCGAACAGGCCGAAGCCGAAGCACCAGCCCCGGCCCAGCGCCTGGCGCGGGCTCAGTTCGCGCAGGCCGGCATAGAACAGGCCCGCCGCCAGCAAGGCCAGCGGCCAGATGTCGAACGGCGCCAGGGAGAGGGTGGTGATTGCGCCGGCCGCCACGGCCAGCAGGTTACCGGGCCAGCCGGGGCGGGTTATCCAGCGCATTTCTATCCTTGGAGGTCAGCGGGCGATTGGGGTCAGTCGCAGCAAGTGGATCCGACGGCTGTCGGCGTTCAGGATGCGGAAGCGGTAGGCGCCGATCTCGGTGATTTCGTTGCGCTTGGGCAGGTGCCCGAACGCGCTCATCACCAGGCCGCCGACGGTGTCGAACTCGTCGTCGGAGAACTCGCTGTCGAAGAACTCGTTGAAGTTCTCGATCGGGGTCAGGGCCTTGATCAGGAAATCGCCGCTGGGCAGCGGCTTGATGTAGCTGTCCTCTTCGACGTCGTGCTCGTCCTCGATGTCGCCGACGATCTGCTCCAGCACGTCCTCGATGGTCACCAGGCCCGCCACGCCGCCGTATTCGTCGATGACGATGGCCATGTGGTTATGGTTGGCGCGGAACTCACGCAGCAGCACGTTCAGGCGCTTGGACTCCGGCACGAAGGTGGCCGGGCGCAGCAGGTCCTTGATGTTGAAGCTTTCGTCGTTGGTCATGCGGCTCCAGCGGGTGATTTCCTCCACCGTGCGCTGGCAGC